>NZ_JBHXTQ010000043.1:0-65959 GCF_042677305.1 Kitasatospora sp. NPDC127121
AGTCCATGCGGAGTATCGGCGACCGACGACAACGCGGCGAGGTGCGTGCTCCGGCGTCGCGCGCCCGGCGTGATCCGAAAGAGAGCCCCTAGCCCGCAATGGCCGACCGGCCGCAACGCGTGCGGCCAGTCGGCCATCTGATCGTGCTTCAGATCCGGATCGGATCAGATGTCGCGGAAGGTCTCGATCTGCGCGCCGATGGAGTTGAGGCGCTCGGCGAGGTCCTCGTAGCCGCGGTTGATGACGTAGACGTTGCGCAGGACGGAGGTGCCCTGGGCGGCGAGCATCGCGAGGAGGATGACGACCGCGGGGCGCAGGGCCGGCGGGCACACCATCTCGGCGGCGCGCCAGCGGGTGGGGCCCTGGACCAGGACGCGGTGCGGGTCGAGGAGCTTGACGTCGGCGCCGAGGCGGGTCAGCTCGGTGAGGTAGATCGCACGGTTGTCGTAGACCCAGTCGTGGATCATCGTGGTGCCGTGGGCGGCCGCGGCGATGGCCGCGAAGAACGGCACGTTGTCGATGTTGATGCCGGGGAACGGCATCGGGTGGATGGTGTCGATCGGCGCGGTCAGCTTGGACGGGCGCACGGTGAGGTCGACCAGGCGGGTGTGGCCGTTGTGGGCCCGGTACTCGGGGGTCCGGTCGTAGTCGAGGCCCATCCCCTCCAGCACCGCGAGTTCGATCTCCAGGAACTCGATCGGCACCCGGCGGATCGTCAGCTCGGAGGAGGTGACGACGGCGGCGGCGAGCAGGCTCATCGCCTCCACCGGGTCCTCGGCCGGGGTGTAGTCGACGTCGCAGGTGATCTCCGGGACGCCGTGGACGGTGAGGGTGGTGGTGCCGACGCCCTCGATCCGCACGCCCAGCTTCTCCAGGAAGAAGCACAGGTCCTGGACCATGTAGTTGGGCGAGGCGTTGCGGATGACGCTGACGCCGTCGTGCCGGGCGGCGGCCAGCAGGGCGTTCTCGGTGACGGTGTCCCCGCGCTCGGTCAGCACGATCGGACGGTCCAGCGGGGTGCCCGGCTCGACCGAGGCGTGGTAGGCGCCGCCGGTGGTGGCGACCTCCAGCCCGAAGCGGCGCAGCGCGGTCAGGTGCGGCTCGACGGTGCGGGTGCCGAGGTCGCAGCCACCCGCGTACGGGATGGCGAAGCGGCTGGCGCGGTGCATCAGCGGGCCGAGGAACATCAGCACGCTGCGGGTGCGGCGGGCCGCCTCGACGTCCATCGCCGCGAGGTCGAGCTCGGCGGGCGGGGTGAGTTCGAGGTCGCGGCCGTCGTTGGTCCAGCGGCTCTTGACGCCGATGCTGGTGAGCACCTCGAGGATGCGGTAGACCTCTTCGATCCGGGCGACGCTGCGCAGCGTGGTGCGTCCGGTGGTCAGCAGCGAGGCGCAGAGGATCGCGACGCAGGCGTTCTTGCTGCTGCGGACGTCGATGGCGCCGGAGAGTCGGGTGCCGCCGGCGACCCTCAGGTGCATCGGGCCGGAGTAGCCGAGGGAGACGATCTCGCTGTCGAGGGCTTCGCCGATGCGCGCGATCATCTCAAGGCTGACGTTCTGCTTGCCCTGCTCGATGCGGTTGACCGCGCTCTGGCTGGTGCCGAGGGCCTCGCCGAGCTGTGCCTGGGACCAGCCGCGGTGCTGGCGGGCGGTACGGATGAGGGTGCCGATACGGGTGAGGTAGTCGCCTGTCACTCGCCAGACCATATCTCATGGTTGAGATGGCGACAGAACCAGGGGCGGGCGTGACACTCCTTTTGTCCGTTTCTCGCCCCGTATGAACGTCAGATCTTCACATCACCAGGCGGTATTGCCGCGATTCTGTGAGAGTGTCACGGCCCGAGCGGCTCCACCCGGCCGACGACAGTGCCCGCGCGGTCGATGCAGATGACGTCCACCGCCACCGGCGAGCCGACCAGCACGCCGAGCGCCGTCGCCCGCGCCGCCTCGGCGACCAGATCGCCCAGCGGCACCCCGGCCGCCCGGCACAACTGCACCGCCTCCAACCCGGTGTTGGCGGCGGCCACCGCCTCGGCCAGCGCCCCGTCGGCCCCGCCCCGCCGCGCCAGTTCGGCCAGGTACCCCTTGTCCACCTGGGAGCGCGCCGAATGCAGGTCGAGGTGGCCGGCGGCGAGCTTGGACAGCTTGGCGAAGCCGCCCGCGATCGTCAGCCGGGGCACCGGGTGGCGCTTGAGGTACTTGAGGACGGCGCCCGCGAAGTCGCCCATGTCGAGCAGTGCGTCCTCAGGCAGTCCGTGCACGGCGACGGCGACCTTCTCGGAGGTCGAACCGGTACAGCCGGCCACGTGGGTGCGGCCCGCCGCCCGGGCCACGTCCACGCCGCGGCGGATGGAGTCGATCCAGGCGGAGCAGGAGTAGGGGACGACGATGCCGGTGGTCCCGAGGATGGACAGGCCCCCGAGGATGCCCAGCCGTGGATTCCAGGTGGAACGGGCGATCTCCTCGCCGTGGTCCACGGAGATCTCGACCACCACGTCCCCGCTGCCGCCGTGCGCGGCGGCCACCTCCGCCACGGCGTCGCGGATCATCTGCCGGGGCACCGGGTTGATCGCGGGCTCGCCGACGGGCAGCGGCAGGCCCGCCTTGGTGACCGTCCCCACCCCCGGGCCGGCCCGGAAGACCACGCCGGCGCCGGGCTCGCCGGCCCGCACCGTCGAGCGGATCAGCGCGCCGTGGGTGACGTCGGGATCGTCGCCGGCGTCCTTGACCACGGCGGCCATGGCGCTCGCCGGCATGGGCGGGACGGCGGCTCGGCCCCCGGCGGCCCGCTCCCCGGTGGCCAGTTCGCCGGTGGCCAGTCCCCCGGCCCTGGGGGCAAGTTCCGCGGCGACGAGTTCCTCGGCGGCGAGGGCGAAGGCCGGCTGCTGGCCCTTGGGGAGGGTGATGGCCACCGGGTCCGGGAACTCACCGGTGAGCAGCGCGGTGTACGCGGCCTTGGTGGCGGCGGTGGCGCAGGCGCCCGTGGTCCAGCCGTGCCGCAGGCCGCTGCTCTTCAGCTGGCCGGCCCGGCCCCCGGCTTCGACTCCAGCCTTGGCCGCCGCTTCGGCCCCAGCTTCGGCCCCCGCCTCGGCTCCCGCTTCGGCTCCCGCTTTGGCCACCTGCGTCTCGCTTCCGGCTCCGTTGAGGTGCGGCCGCACCGGCCGTCGGTACCGATTTTCCCCCATTCGCCTGGCCGCGCCCCGACCGGGGGCGGTGGAGCGGGGCCCCGCGGGCCCGGTGTCCGAGTCGGGGAGCGGCCGCTGCCCCGCGTTCCCGAAGAGTTCTCCGCACGGGCCTCGCACCCCGCTCCTACCAGTGAGTAATCTGGCGGTCCGCCAGAGGGCGGGTTCATGACACGGGGTCCGGCGGCCGGGTTGTCCGGCCGGGCCATCAGCATGTGGGGGTTTTTGTGGCAGGGATGAGTCGGCGTACGTTCCTCACCGGTACGTCGGTGGCCGCCGCCTGGTCGGCCTTGTCGCTGGGCGGCGGGCAGTTCGCCTCGGCGGCGGAGCGCGAGCGCGCACTGACGGCCACCGCCGCGCGGGCGGTCAAGACGACGGGCACCACGCTCGACCAGGTGGCCACGCCCGTCGGCACCGGCGGGTACAAGCGGCTGACGGCCGGGCCGGGCTGGCCGCTGGTGGTGCGCGGCGACCTGGCGGCGCCGGGCACCGGGCGGGACGACCGACGGACCGGGCTGGCCAGCTTCGTCCAGTTCAGCGACCTGCACCTGGTGGACACCGAGTCCCCGGTGCGATTCGAGTACCTGGCCCGGTTCACCGGCAGCGCGTACCGGCCGCAGGAGGCCCTGAACGCCCGCGGCGTCTCGGCCCTCGTCGAGCGGGTCAACGCGCTCGACGGCGGCCCCTACACCGGGATGCCGTTCAGCATGGTGATGGCCACCGGCGACAACACCGACAACCACGAGCAGGCCGAACTCGACTGGTACCTCACCGTCATGGGCGGCGGCCGGCTCGCCCAGAACACCGGTGACCCGAACCGCTACGAAGGCGTGCAGAACTCGGGCAACGCCGCCTACTGGAACCCCGAACTCGCCTACAACGACGGCTACAAGGCGAAGGGCTTCCCGCAGATACCGGGCTTCCTCGACGCCGCCGGCCGGCCGTTCGACGCGCCGGGCCTGCGTACGCCCTGGTACACGACGGTCGGCAACCACGATGACAGCCTTGAGGGTTCGCTGCCGGACCTCGGGCTGCTGAACGACCTCTACACCGGCCAGTACAAGCTGGAGGGCTGCAACGACGCGGACGCGGCCCGGCTGATGGACTCGCTGCGCCGCGACCCGGCCGGCGCCGCGCTCCTGCTCGCGAAGCTGCTCGCGAGCGGCGACGCGGTGCGCCGGATCACCCCGGACGAGCGCCGACGGCCGTTCACGCTCAAGGAGTTCGCCAAGGCCCACCTGAACCCGGCGCACACCGGCGCCGGCCCGTACGGGCACGGTTTCACCTCGGACATGGTGGGCAGCGGCAAGCTCTACTACACCTTCCGCATCTCGGAGAAGGTGCTCGGCATCAGCCTGGACACCACCAACCAGGCCGGGTTCGCGGACGGTTCACTGGGCACCGCGCAACTGCGCTGGCTGGAGCAGCAGTTGAAGGCGCACAGCGGGCACTGGTACGACACCGACGGACGCAAGGTGACGGGCGGCAGCACGGACGAGGTGATCCTCCTGTTCAGCCACCACACGAGCACCACCATGGGCAACCTGCTGCCCGACCCGCGCAACATCTTCGAGAAGCGGCACGACGGCAACGAGCTGGTGGCGCTGCTCCAGCGCTACCCGAACGTGATCGCGTGGGTGAACGGCCACACCCACATGAACAAGGTCACGGCGCACGGCCACGCGGTGCCGGAGCGGGCGTTCTGGGAGATCAACACCGCCTCGCACATCGACTACCCGCAGCACGGGCGCATCATCGAGATCGCGGACAACGGGGACGGCACGCTCTCCCTGTTCACGACGCTGATCGAGTCCTCCGCACCGTACGGCACGGACTTCGGCAGCACCTCGGACGCCAACCTCGCCGCGCTGTACCGCGAGCTGTCGTACAACGACCCGAACGGCCGGCCGGCGGCGCTGCTGGGCGCGGGCGAGGACCACAACACGGAGCTGGTGATCGCCAAGCCAACCCGGTGACGGGGAGGCGGGGACGCCGGGCGGCGAACAAGTAACAGAAAACAGATGACAGCTAACAGATGATGAAATCTGTTAGCTGTCATCTGTCAGTCTTCGCCCGTTACTCCTCCGGGTACCGCCGCGGCGTCCAGACGACCTTCACGCCGCCGCCCCGCTCGACCGCCTGGGTCTGCGAGGAGCCGATCAGCAGGATCGTCCGCATGTCGACCAGCGCCGGATCCAGCTCGCCCAACCGGACGATCCGCACGCGCTCGGTCGGCCCGCCGACGTCACGCGCCATCACCACCGGCGTCTCGGGCGCGCGGTACTCCAGCAGCAGGTCCCGGGCGAGGGCGACCTGCGTGGTGCGCGACTTCGAGCCCGGGTTGTAGAGCGCGAGCACCAGGTCCGCCTCGGCCGCCGCGCGCAGCCTGCGGGCCACCACGTCCCAGGGCTTGAGCCGGTCCGACAGCGACACCACCGCGTAGTCGTGCCCGAGCGGGGCGCCGGCCCGGGAGGCGGCCGCGTGCGCCGCGGTCATCCCCGGGACGATCCGCACCGGGACGTCCCGGTAGGCCTCCTCGCAGGCGACCTCCAGGACGGCGGTGGCCATCGCGAAGACGCCCGGGTCACCCGAGGACACCACCGCGACCTTGTGCCCGCGGCGGGCCAGTTCGAGGGCGTACTCGGCGCGCTCCGACTCGACCTTGTTGTCCGAGCCGTGCCGCCGCTGCCCCGGCCGCTCGGGCACCCGGTCCAGGTAGGTGGTGTAGCCGACCAGGTCGGTCGCCTCGGCGAGGACGCCGCGCGCCTCGGGGGTGAGCCAGAGCGGCCCGGCCGGACCGGTGCCGATGACGGCCACCGCGCCCGCGCCGTCCGTCCGCCGCTCCACCGGCTCCAGCGGCGCGACCTTGCTCGGCAGCACCGCGACCGAGAAGTACGGGACGGTCTCGCCCTCGACCTCCGCGAGCGGCAGGATGCGCTCCCCGTCCATGAACGCGCGCTCGACGTACTGCGCGTCGTCGAGCCGGCCGGCCCGCTCCAGCGCCCGCCGGACGGCCGGGAAGGTGCGCCCCAGCTTCATGATCACGGCGGAGTCGGCGGCGGCGATCCGCGCCGTCAGCTCCTCCTCGGGCAGCGTGCCCGGGATGACGGTGAGCGTCTCCTCGGCCTCGGTCAGCGGCTGGCCGAGCCGGGCGGCCGCGGCGCTGACAGAGGTCACGCCCGGCACCACCTCGGTCGGGTAGCGGTGCGCGAGCCGCTTGTGCATGTGCTGGTACGAGCCGTAGAACAGCGGGTCGCCCTCGGCGAGGACCACGACGTCGCGGCCGGCGTCCAGGTGGGCGGCCAGCCGGGCGGCGGCCTCCTCGTAGAAGTCGTCCAACGCACCCCGGTAGCCGCCCGGGTGGTCGGTGGTCTCGACCGTGATCGGGTAGACCAGCTTCTCCTCGATCTGACCATCCGCCAGATAGCGTTCGGCGATCGAGCGCGCGATGGACCGGCCGTGCCGGGCGCTGTGGTAGGCCACCACGTCGGCCTTGCCGATGAGTTCGGCCGCCCGGACGGTCACCAGCGACGGGTCGCCGGGGCCGAGCCCGACCCCGTAGAGCCGGCCGACACCAGAGGTCTGACGATCCGTCACTCTTCTTCGCTCGCAATCGCGTTGACGGCGGCGGCGGCGATCGCGCTGCCACCGCGCCGGCCCCGCACCACCAGGTGCTCCAGGCCGGACGGGTGCTCGGCCAGGGCCTGCTTGGACTCGGCGGCGCCGATGAAGCCGACCGGGACGCCGATCACCGCGGCCGGGCGCGGCGCGCCGGCCTCGATCATCTCCAGCAGCCGGAACAGCGAGGTCGGCGCATTGCCGACGGCCACCACCGCGCCTTCCAGCCGGGGCAGCCACAGCTCCATGGCGGCGGCGCTGCGGGTGTTGCCCATCTTCCGGGCGAGCTCCGGCACGGACGGGTCGGTGAGGGTGCACACGACCTCGTTGTCGGCGGGCAGCCGCTTGCGGGTGACGCCGCTCGCCACCATGTTCACGTCGCACAGGATCGGCGCCCCGGCCCGCAGCGCCGCGCGCGCGGAGGCGACCACGCCCGGCGAGTACACCAGGTCCTCGACCAGGTCGACCATCCCGCAGGCATGGATCATCCGCACCGCGACCTGGGAGACGTCCGCCGGGAGGGCGGCCAGGTCGGCCTCCGCACGGATGGTGGCAAAGGACTGGCGGTAGATGGACGCGCCGTCCTTCTCGTACTCGATCACTTCGTGGTCCTCCTGGCCTCGGCGACCGCCTCGGCCATCTCCTCGTTCGTCACGTCCACGGCCGCCCCGGCGGCCGCCGGACCGTTCACCGTCACCCGGTAGCCCTGCCCGGTGGCGAGCACGTCCACCCACCGCCCGGCCGGATGACCGCAGCGTCGTTCACACCCCGACCAGTGCACCGGGAGACCGGCGGTCGGAAGGCCGGCCATCGGAAGGCCCGCGGCCGGAAAGCCGGTAACCGGAAAGCCGGTAGCCGGAAGGCCGCCGACCGGCGGGCTCCCGGTGGCGGCCGCCGCATCGAGCGCCCGCGCCGCGTCGGCCCGGACGTCGGCCCGCGACTTGGCGCACCCCGGCAGTCCGGTGCAGGCGGTGGCCCGCTCCCAGGGCGAGCCGGGCACGGTCCGGAACCCGGCCGCCGCCAGCGCGGGCAGCCGGTCGGCCGGCGCCCCCGGCAGCACCGCGCCGCGCCAGGGCGTCAGCCGGATCTCCCCGGCGCAGGCGCCCGCGAGTTCCCGCCACTGCGCGGCGCCGGCCCGGCCGAAGCGCATGCCCACCGACAGGCCGCCCGCCACCTCGGGGAACGAGCCGGCCGTGCGGACCACGCCGACCGCGGGCGCGGCCCCGGCGAGGGCGGGCACCGGCACGGGCCCGGCCGGCAGCAGTTCGGGGACCTCGCGCAGGTGCCAGGCCTTGCGCCCGCTCTCGCGCAGCACGTCCAGGAAGGTCCGGGCCGCGTCGAGCACGGCCGTCACCTCCTGCCCCGCCGGCACCGGCCGCCCGTGGGAGGCCCGTCCGAGGCGCAGCAGCGCCGACCCGTCCGGGCCTGCGATCAATGTCACATCGGCGTCGAACGCGGCGACGTCGCCCCGCCCGTCGTCCAGCGCGAACAGGAACTTGCCGGAGAGCCCGGCCGCCCAGTCGCTCGCGCACAGCCGCGCGTCCAGCTCCCGCACCCAGGCCTGCACGTCGGCGGAGCCGTGTCCGTCGAGCCCGGCGAGCGGGGAGGCCACGATGTTGCGGACCCGTTCGTGCGTGTCCGAGGGCAGTAGGCCGACGGCGCGCAGCCGTTCGGCGAGTTCGGCCCCGCAGTGCGAAGCCAGGCCGCGGAGTTGGACGTTGCCGCGGGAGGTGGTCTCCAGTTCGCCGTCGCCGAGCGCCTCGGCGGCGTCGGCCAGCGCCAGTGCCTGACGGACCGTCAGCAGACCGCCGGGCAGCCGGACCCGGGCCAGGGCGCCGTCGTCGGCCGGATGTAGACGAAGGGCCCCTGGGCAGGCGTCCGCGCGCCCCCGGTCGGGCACCGCGGCGCCCGGCGCGGTGGCGTCGGGTGTCGGTGGCATGGCCGCGAGCATACAGATGATCCGATCGGTTGCCTTTGTCCGTCGCCTCACACCCCGGGCGCTCCGGGCGGCCTCCCCGGGATCGCCCTCCCCCAGGTCAGCCGCACCCCGTACGATGCTGGCGGACGGTCCCCGCGGACCGTCCGCACGCCAGCGACGGCGCAGGGGAGGAAACCGGTGCAAGCCCGGTGCGGTCCCGCCACTGTGACCGCGGTTCACCGGGAGACCGGACGGCCGCGGGAGCCAGGAACTCCTGCCGTCCTCCACCGGCCCGGGGCGCGGACCCCGAGGAAGGCTCGAAGAGCAATGCGCTGCCGCATGCCCGCGCCCGGGTCCCCGGGCACCTCACGCCCGCCCGACTCCGGGCGCTTCGCCGACGCCTCGGCGCTCCTTCGGTCGCCGGTCACGCGCCGTCGCTCGCTTTCGTCCGCCGCATGCCACGCGCCTTCGTCCGTCGCATGCCACGCGCTTTCGTCCGTCGCTCGTCACTCGTCACTTTCCACGCCGGCGCGCCCTTCGGCTCGGGGCGGCTCCGAGGCCGGGAGGGCCTTCGCATGATCCTGCTGCTGTCGACGTCCGACACCGACCTGCTCAGTGCCCGCGCCGCCGAGGGCCCGGTCCGCTACCGGCTCGGCAACCCGGCCCGGCTCACCCCCGAGGACCTGCCCGCGCTGCTGGAGGGCACCGACCTCGTCGTGGTCCGCCTGCTCGGTGGTCGCCGCGCCTGGCAGGAGGGCCTGGACACGCTGTTGGCCGGCCCCCGCCCGGTGATCGTGCTGACCGGTGAACAGGCCCCCGACGCCCAGCTGATGGAGCTGTCCACCGTCCCGGCCGGCATCGCCGCAGAGGCGCACGCCTACCTCGCGCACGGCGGCGCCGCCAACCTCGCCGAGCTGGCCGCCTTCCTCTCCGACACCGTGCTGCTGACCGGCCACGGCTTCGCCCCGCCCGCCTCCGCCCCGGCCTGGGGGCCGCTGGAGCGCGAAGCCCGTACGCAGGACGGCCCGACGGTCGCGGTGCTCTACTACCGCGCCCACCACATGAGCGGCAACACCGCCTTCGTCGAGACGCTCTGCCAGGCGATCGAGGACCAGGGTGCGCAGGCCAGGGCCTACTACTGCGCCTCGCTGCGCGGCGCCGAGCCCGAGCTGCTGGCCGCGCTCGGCGAGGCCGACACGCTCGTCACCACCGTGCTCGCCGCCGGCGGCACCCGCCCGGCCGACGCGCAGGCCGGCGGCGACGAGGAGGCCTGGGACGCGGGCGCGCTCGCCGCCCTGGACCGGCCGATCCTCCAGGCGCTCTGCCTCACCTGGTCGCGCGCCCAGTGGGAGGCCAGCGACGACGGCCTGTCCCCGCTGGACACCGCCACCCAGATCGCGGTGCCGGAGTTCGACGGCCGGCTGATCAGCGTCCCGTTCTCCTTCAAGGAGCTGGACGAGGACGGCCTCACCGTCTACGCCGCCGACCCGGAGCGCGCCGCCCGGGTGGCCGGCACCGCCGTCAAGCACGCCCGGCTGCGGCACATCCCGGCCGCCGAGCGCCGCCTGGCGCTCGTGCTGTCCGCCTACCCGACCAAGCACGCCCGGGTCGGCAACGCCGTCGGCCTGGACACCCCGGCCAGCGCGATCCGCCTGCTGAACCGGCTGCGCGCGGAGGGCATGGACCTGGGTTCGGACCTCCCCGGGCTGGACGGAACGAACGACGGCTCCTCCGATGCGTCCCAGGACTCCTCCCTCGACGCCTCCCACGAGGGCGACGCCCTGATCCACGCCCTGATCGCGGCCGGCGGCTACGACCAGGACTGGCTCACCGAGGACCAGCTGGCCCGCAACCCGGTGCGCATCCCCGCCGCCGGCTACCGCCGCTGGTACGCCACGCTCCCCCAGGGGCTGCGCGAGCACGTCGAGGAGCACTGGGGCCCGGCCCCCGGCGAGCTGTACGTCGACCGCTCGCAGAACCCGGACGGCGACATCGTGCTGGCCGCGATCCGCTCCGGGAACCTGCTCGTCCTGATCCAGCCGCCGCGCGGCTTCGGCGAGAACCCCGTCGCCATCTACCACGACCCCGACCTGCCGCCGAGCCACCACTACCTGGCCGCCTACCGCTGGATCGAGGCCGCGCAGGCCGACGGCGGCTTCGGCGCGCACGCCGTCATCCACCTCGGCAAGCACGGCAACCTGGAGTGGCTGCCCGGCAAGACCGCCGCGCTGTCCGCCGAGTGCGGCCCCGACGCCGTCCTGGGCGACCTGCCGCTGATCTACCCGTTCCTGGTCAACGACCCGGGCGAGGGCACCCAGGCCAAGCGCCGCGCCCACGCCACCCTGGTCGACCACCTCGTCCCGCCGATGGCCCGCGCCGACTCCTACGGCGACATCGCCCGCCTGGAGCAGCTGCTGGACGAGCACTCCAACATCGCCGCGATGGACCCGGCCAAGCTGCCCGCGATCCGCGCGCAGATCTGGACCCTCATCCAGGCCGCCAAGCTGGACCACGACCTCGGTCTGGACGAGCGTCCCGAGGACGACGGCTTCGACGACTTCCTGCTGCACGTCGACGGCTGGCTGTGCGAGATCAAGGACGCCCAGATCCGCGACGGCCTGCACGTCCTCGGACAGGCGCCGGCCGGCACCGACCGGGTCAACATCGTGCTCGCCATCCTGCGCGCCCGCCAGATCTGGGGCGGCGTCAGCGCGCTGCCGGGCCTGCGCGAGGCGCTCGGGCTGGACGAGGCCGCGCTCACCCTCGGGGCCACCGACGCCGCCGAGGCCCAGGCCCGCGCCCTGGTCGAGGCCATGGAGGCGCAGGACTGGGCGGTCGAGGCGGTGGGGAAGGTCGCCGCCGGGCTGCCGGAGGCCGTCCACGAGGTGCTGACCTTCGCCGCCACCCAGGTGGTGCCGCGGCTGGCCGCCACCACCGACGAGCTGGACGCCGTGCTGCACGCGCTGCGCGGCGGCTTCGTCCCGGCCGGGCCGTCCGGCTCGCCGCTGCGCGGCCTGGTCAACGTGCTGCCGACCGGCCGCAACTTCTACTCCGTCGACCCGAAGGCCGTCCCGAGCAAGCTCGCCTGGGAGACCGGCCAGGCGCTCGCCGCCTCGCTGGTCGAGCGGTACACCGCCGACAACGACGGCGCCTACCCGCCCTCGGTCGGGCTGTCGCTGTGGGGCACCAGCGCGATGCGCACCGCCGGCGACGACATCGCCGAGGCCTTCGCCCTGCTCGGCGTCCGCCCGGTCTGGGACGACGCCTCGCGCCGGGTCACCGGCCTGGAGCCGATCGCCCTCGCCGAGCTGGGCCGCCCGCGCATCGACGTGACGCTGCGCATCTCCGGCTTCTTCCGCGACGCCTTCCCGCACGTGGTCGCCCTGCTGGACGACGCGGTGCGCCTGGCCGCCGCCCAGGAGGAGCCCGCGGAGCAGAACTTCGTGCGCGCCCACGTCCAGGCCGACCTCGCGGTGCACGGCGACGAGCGCAAGGCCACCGTCCGCGTCTTCGGCTCCCGCCCGGGCACCTACGGCGCGGGCCTGCTCCAGCTGATCGACAGCCGGGACTGGCGCACCGACGCCGACCTGGCCGAGGTGTACACGGTCTGGGGCGGCTACGCCTACGGGCGCGGACTGGACGGGCGGCCGGCCCGCGAGGAGATGGAGACCGCGTACAAGCGGATCACCGTCGCCGCGAAGAACACCGACACCCGCGAGCACGACATCGCCGACTCGGACGACTACTTCCAGTACCACGGCGGCATGGTGGCCACCGTCCGGGCGCTCACCGGCAAGGCGCCGACCGCCTACATCGGCGACTCGACCCGCCCGGAGACGGTCCGCACCCGGACGCTGACCGAGGAGGCCGCCCGCGTCTTCCGCGCCCGGGTGGTCAACCCGCGCTGGATCGAGGCGATGCGCCGGCACGGGTACAAGGGCGCGTTCGAGATGGCCGCGACGGTGGACTACCTGTTCGGCTACGACGCCACGACGGGCGTGGTCGCGGACTGGATGTACGAGAAGCTCACCCAGGAGTACGTGCTCGACCCGGTCAACCGGGAGTTCCTGACCGGCGCCAACCCGTGGGCGCTGCACGGGATCAGCGAGCGGCTGCTGGAGGCGGCCAGCCGCGGGCTCTGGGAGCAGCCCGACCCGGAGCTGATCGCGCAGTTGCAGGCCGCGTTCCTGGAGACCGAGGGGGACCTGGAGGGCGACGAGGGCTGAGCCACGGGGGTGGCCACCAGTGTTCCCGTAGTCCATTCGGGTGACAGGAACACTGGTGGCGCAGTCCGTCCGAGCGGACAATACGGGGCATGCCCCGCCGCCTCGCCCTCACCAGCCCCGCCCGGCGCACGCCGCACCGGGAGCACTCCGAGCACCGCGAGCACCCTGAGTACTCCCCGCATCCCGGGCACCCCCGGCGCCCTGAACCTCCCGGGCACTCCGAACACGGCGGGCAGTCCGGACACGGCGGCCACCCGCAGGCGCGCCCGCACCGCTACCGCGCGCGGTTCGGCGCCCTGGCGGCCGGGGCGGTACCGGTGCTCGCCTTCCCGGCGCCGGGGCAGGCCTGGCTGGCGTGGGTCGCGCTCGTCCCCGGGATGCTGCTGATGCAGCGCGCGCCCGGCGGGCGGGAGGCGGCGGTGCGCGGGTGGTGGTTCGGGGCGGGCTTCATCCTGACCGCGATGTACTGGCTGGTCCCGTCCATCGGGCCGGGGCTACCGGTGCTCGCCGTGCTGTTCGGGGCGCTCCAGGGCGGCTTCGGGTACGCCGTCCACCGGCTGCTGCACCCGCCGCTGACCGACCGTCGGGCGCTGCTCGCGCTGCTCGTCGTCCCGGCGGTCTGGGTGGCCACCGAGTACGCGCGCTCCTGGGACGCCCTCGGCGGGCCGTGGGCACTGCTCGGCGCCACCCAGTGGCAGCACCCGACGATCCTCGGGCTCGCCTCGACCGGCGGGATCTGGCTGGTCAGCGCGGCCGTCGCGGCCGCCAACACCGGGGTGCTGATCGTCCTGACCGCCGCGCACCGGCGGCCGCGCGCCCTCGCGGCGCTGACCACCGTCCTGGTCCTGGCCGCCGGACCGCTGCTGTTCGCCCTGCGCGACGCCCCCGCCCCGGCCGGGGCGGTCACCGTCGCGCTGGTCCAGCCCGGCATCGTGGACGACCCGCAGGCCCGGTTCGAGGCCAGCGCCCAGGCCACCGCCGCGCTCGGCGGGCAGCCGGTGGACCTGGTCGTCTGGGGCGAGAGCAGCACCACCGCCGACCTCGACCGCGACCCGGCCGCGCTCGACCGGCTGCGCCAACTCTCCACCGCCACCGGGGCGCAGATCATCGCCGGGGAGGACGCCCGCAAGGCGGACGGGCGGATCTCCAAGGACGCGGTACTGGTCTCCCCCGCGGGCGTGCTGGACCGCTACCGCAAGATCCGGCTGGTGCCCTTCGGCGAGTACATCCCGCTGCGGCCGGTGCTCGGCTGGATCGCCGGCGTCAGCCGGGCGGCCGGCGAGAACCGGGCGCCCGGCACCGCCTTCCACGTCCTGCCGGCCACCGACCGGGCGGGCGGACCGCTGCCGGTCGGCGCGCTGATCTGCTTCGAGTCGGCCTTCCCCGACCTGGCCCGCACCGCCGCGCGGGACGGCGCCCGGGTGCTGGTCTACCAGTCCTCCACCTCGACCTTCCAGCACACCTGGGCACCCGAGCAGCACGTCTCGCTGGCGGCGATCCGGGCCGCCGAGACCGGCCGGCCGGCCGTGCAGGCCTCGCTGACCGGGGTGTCGGCGGCCTTCGACGCGCAGGGCCGCGAGCTCGCCCGGCTCGGTACCGACGGCACCGGCGCACTGACCGTCCGGCTGCCGCTCACCGAGCCCGGGGCGCTGACCTGGTACGACCGGATCGGCGACGTGGTGCCGATCGGCGCGCTGCTCGTCACGGCGGGCGCGACGGCGGCGGCGTGGCGTTCCAGCCGCAGTCGGCGCCCGGTGTGAGGGCGGAGACTGCGCCCGACGGGAGGACGGCGGGTCCTCGGCAGGGGCGTCGACAGGGGCGCGGGCAGGGGCGTGGCCTCCGGGGGGTCAGCCCTCGGTGCCGGCCAAGTAGACGCCGAACGACGCGCCCTGCGGGTCGCGCAGCACGGCGATCCGGGGGCCGTCCGGCACGTCGGTGGCCCCCATCAGCACGTCCGCGCCGAGGCCGCTCGCCCGGGCGACGGTGTTGTCGACGTCCGCGACCGAGAAGTACGGCAGCCAGTGCGGCGGCACCTGCGGCGGGAAGCGGTCGTCCATCACCAGCATGCCGCCGAAGTCGGCGCCGTCCAGGCCCCACTGGGTGTACTGCTCGGACGGGCTGACGGACCAGCCGAAGACCGCCGGGTAGAAGGCGGTCGCACCGGCCGGGTCGCGGGTGAGCAGTTCCACCCAGCCGAGCGAGCCCGGCTCGTTGAACACCTCGGCGCCCGCGAACGCGCGGGCCTGCCAGAGCAGGAACACCGCGCCGGAACTATCCCCGACCACCGCGAAGCGGCCGAGGTCGGACACGTCGGTGGGCTCCTTCAGGACCTTGCCGCCGGCGTTCTCGACCTTCGCGACGGTGGCGTCGGTGTCGGTGACCGCGAAGCAGGTCGACCAGGCGATGGGCTGCTGCGGCGCGAACCGCGGGCTGACGGCGGCCGCCGTGGCGTCGCCGAGGAACATCTGGGTGTAGCCGCTGGCCTCGGGGCGCACATCGGCCTCGGCCCGCCAGCCGAACAACTCGCCGTAGAAGGTGCTGGCGGCGGCCGGGTCGGAGGTGCCCAGCTCGACCCAGCAGGGGCCGCCGATGGTCACGGAGTTCTGCTTCATGGCTTCTTCTCTCGACTTCTTCTCTCGGTTCTCGATCTCTCGGTCCTTGTTGACTGATCGTCACTCTTGCTTTGTGTCACGCGACTTCGAGCACCACCTTGCCGCGGGCATGGCCGGATTCGACGAAGGCGAGCGCCTCGGCGGCCCGGGCCAGCGGGTAGCGGCCGGTGATGTTCGGGTCCAGCTCACCGGCGGCGACCAGGGCCGCCAGCGCGGACAGGGTCTCGGACGTCGTCGAGCGGGTGATGTAGCGGCCGCCGAGTTCGGCCACGGTGGCCGGGTCGGCGGTGCTGACCAGCTCCGTACGGTCCTTGCGCACGGGGACGGCGGCCCGCAGGGCGTCGCCTCCGACCAGGTCGAGGATGCCGTCGACGCCGTCGGGCGCCGCGGCCGCGATCCGTTCGGCGACGCCGTCGCCGTAGCGGACCGGCACCGCGCCGAGGGACTCGACGTACGCACGGTTGGCGTCGCTCGCGGTGCCGAGGACGATCAGGCCACGACTGCGGGCGATCTGGGCGGCCGCGCTGCCGACACCGCCGGCGATGCCGAGGATCAGCAGCGTCCGGCCGGCGCCGAGGCCGAGGTCACGGACGGCGTCGTCCGCGGTGGCCGCCGACACGGGCAGGACGGCCGCCTGGTCGAAGCCGACGCCCTCGGGCTTGAGCGCGCTCAACTCGGCGCGCATCAGCGTCTGTTCGGCGTAGGCACCGGCGGCCGCGAGGCCGAACACCTCATCGCCCGGGGTGAATCCGGTGACCCCGGGGCCGACTTGCAGGACCACGCCCGAGGCCTCCTGGCCCATGACGGCGGGGAGTTCGCGCTCCCGGCCGAGCATGCCCGTGCGGATCTTCCAGTCCACCGGGTTCACCCCGGCCGCGCCGACCGCGATCGCCAGCTGCCCGGGGCCGGGCTCCAGCACCGGGCGGTCCAGGAACTCCTGTGTCTCCGGCCCGCCGTAGTCGACGAAGCCGAATGCCTTGGCCATCGGTGATCCCACTCCTCGGGTAGCGGTTGCGATCCCCCGTTCTCCCCCGCCCCAGCATGCGGGCGGGGGAGAACGGGTGCGGGCGCTGCTGGGCCGAACGGGGGCGGGCGGGGCGGCGGGCGGCGGCAGTGGGCGCTGTGGGCGAACAAAAAACAGATGACAGATAACAGATTTCGAAATCTGTTATCTGTCATCTGTTACTTGTCGGCTGTCACCTGTCAGCTGTCAGCGGCCGTCCGTCAGCGCAGCGCCCGCGCCACCGGAATCCACAGCTGGGCCTCCGCCTGGCCGTCCGACAGGAACCGGGTGCGCAGGATCTCCGGCCCCGGCCGGAACTCGTACGGGTTGGACGGGAACCACTGCGTGAAGACGTCCCGCCACATCTCCTGGAGGGCCTTCGGGAAAGTCCCGGTGTTGGAGAAGGCCGCCCAGGTGCCCGCCGGCACCTCCCGAACGTCCAGGCCGTCCGGGACGACGGTGCCCGCGTCCGCCACCACCGCGTGGTAGTAGTCGAGTTCGACACCCTCTTCACGGCTCTCCGAGAAGAACTCGGTGACCGAGAGGATGCCTTCCGGCTCGCGGCCCGAGAGCGCCGAGATCCGGTCGACGGTCTCCTGGCCGAGCCCCTTGATGAACGAGGCGATGGCCGGGTTCACGCCCTCGTGCACCAGCGGGACCCGCGCCCGCCGACCGATGATCCGGAAGTCCGGCTGCTCGATGATCCGGTATTCCATACTGCTGCTTCCCTCCACGACGAGTCGGAAGGACATCCGGGGCTGGGACTTGAGCACCGCGCCCTCGCGCCGGGCCTCACCGGGCCCGACCCCGTGCATCGCCCGGAACGCCCGGGCGAACGCCTCCCCCGAGGTGTAGCCGTACCGGATCGCGACCTCCAGCAACGTCCGCTCCCCGCCGAGGACTTCGGCCCCGGCGACGGTCAACCGCCGGCGACGGACGTAGTCCGACAGCGGCATCCCGGAGAGCATCGAGAACAACCGTCGGAAGTGGTACTCCGACGTCATCGCGATCCGGGCCAGCTCGGCGACCTCGACCTCCTGGTCCAGGTTCCGTTCGATGTGCTCCATCGCCCGGTTCAGGTGTTCCAGCACTCCGACCCCGTCCTTCCCTTGCTGATCACCACCGTAGGAAGGACCCACCCTGCCGCACCCGACAATCGGTGCCCGCTCCGGTCGGGTACCGATCGCCGGGTGCCGGCGAGTGGCGCCGTCGGCGCCAAGCGAAGGGCCGCGGGCGCCGGGCGGAGGGGCGTCGGCGCCGGGCGGCAGGGCTCAGATCAGGCCCTGGGCCAGCATCGCGTCCCCGACCAGCTCGAAGCCGGCGATGTTCGCGCCCACCACGTAGTCGCCCGGGTGTCCGTAGCGCTCGGCGGTGGTGAAGCAGGAGTCGTGGATGTGCTTCATGATCCCGGCCAGCCGCTCCTCGGTGCGGGCGAAGGTCCAGGAGTCGCGCGAGGCGTTCTGCTGCATCTCCAGGGCGCTGGTGGCCACGCCACCCGCGTTCGCCGCCTTGCCCGGGCCGAAGGCCACCCCGGCTTCCTGGAACACCCGGACCGCCTCCGGGGTGGTGGGCATGTTGGCCCCCTCGGCGACCGCCAGCACCCCGCCCCGCACCAGGGCCAGCGCGTCCGTCTCGGTCAGCTCGTTCTGGGTGGCGCAGGGCAGCGCGACATCGCAGGGCACGCTCCACACGCCAGGGCCCTCGACGAACCGGACGTGGCTGCCGCGCAGTTCGGCGTAGTCGGCGACCCGGCCGCGCCGGACCTCCTTGACCTCCTTGAGGAGCGCGAGGTCGATGCCCTTCTCGTCCACCACGTAGCCGGTGGAGTCGGAGCAGGTGAGCACGGTCGCGCCGAGCTGCTGCGCCTTCTCGATCGCGTAGATGGCGACGTTGCCGGATCCGGAGACGACGACCCGGCGCCCGTCCAGGCTCTCGCCGCGGCTGTGCAGCATCTCGGCGGTGAACAGCACGCAGCCGTAGCCGGTCGCCTCCGTCCTGGCCTGCGCGCCGCCCCAGCCGAGGCCCTTGCCGGTGAGCACGCCGCTCTCGTAGCGGTTGGTGATCCGCTTGTACTGGCCGAACAGGTAGCCGATCTCCCGGCCGCCGACGCCGATGTCCCCGGCGGGGACATCGGTGTGCTCGCCGAGGTGGCGGTACAGCTCGGTCATGAAGGACTGGCAGAAGCGCATGACCTCGGCGTCCGAGCGGCCCTTGGGGTCGAAGTCGGAGCCGCCCTTGCCGCCGCCGATCGACAGCCCGGTGAGCGCGTTCTTGAAGATCTGCTCGAAGCCGAGGAACTTGACGATGCCGAGGTTCACCGAGGGGTGGAAGCGCAGCCCGCCCTTGTACGGGCCGAGGACGCTGCTGAACTCCACCCGGAAGCCGCGGTTCACGTGGATGTCGCCGGAGTCGTCCGTCCACGGCACCCGGAACATGAGCTGCCGCTCGGGCTCGCAGATCCGCTCGATGATCCGGGCGTCGACGAACTCGGGGCGGCGGGCGAGCACCGGCCCGAGGGTCTCCAGGACCTCGCGGACCGCCTGGTGGAACTCCGTCTCACCCCTGTTCCGGCGGACCACGTCCGCGTAGAGCGCCTCGATCACGCGCTGCTCGGCGTCGAAGGAGGTCGGGGAGGTGGCGGCGGGAGGGGTTGTGGGCATCTGATCAGGACCTTCCGTGGTCGTCGGTGCTCGTACGCGAGGCATTCCCGTGCCCAGGAAACGGGGAAATCCTCGCAGTGTCCACGGTCCGGCTCCCGACGCATCCACATGCTGAAACCCCCACGCCTCGCGGACCGTACGATCCACCAGCGCCCTCGCGTCCGCACGGAGCCCGACTGAACCACAGTCCGTAGTCGAATCGGGCACGGACAGTATTTAGTTGTTCAAATTGGAACTACCGAGTACGGTCATCGACATCCGATCCACCCCGGGCCGGCCGGCCCGCCCCTCTCGACCCATCGGTTCGTCGGTTCGCCGACCCATCTCCTCATCGACGGAGGCCCACCCATGCCGCAGCCCGGCCCCGCCACGGTGCGCTCGCGTGTGCGCATCCCGCTGACCTTCCACGACGGCTACCGCGCCGAGGCGGAGGCCTTCACCTTCCACGACCTCGCCGACGGCGCGGAGCACCTGGCGCTCGCGTTCGGCGAGGTGCCGGAGGGCGGGACGCCGCTGGTGCGCCTGCACTCGGAGTGCCTGACCGGCGACGTCTTCGGCTCGGACCGCTGCGACTGCGGCCCGCAGCTGCGCGAGTCGGTCGAGCGGATCACCGAGGCCGGCGGCTACCTGCTGTACCTGCGACAGGAGGGCCGGGGCATCGGGCTCTACAACAAGCTGGAGGCCTACTCCTTGCAGGACTCCGGATTGGACACGTACGACGCCAACACGGCGCTCGGCCTGCCCGAGGACGGCCGGGACTACACCGCCGCCGCCCAGATGCTCGCCACCCTCGG
Source organism: Kitasatospora sp. NPDC127121 (assembly GCF_042677305.1). Lineage (NCBI taxonomy): Bacteria > Bacillati > Actinomycetota > Actinomycetes > Kitasatosporales > Streptomycetaceae > Kitasatospora > Kitasatospora sp. NPDC127121. The sequence continues at coordinate 20,013 of NZ_JBHXTQ010000043.1, forward strand.
CGCCACCGGCATCGACCTGCTGAGCAACAACCCGGACAAGGCGCAGCAGTTGGCCGACCTCGGGATCACCGTGCGGCGGCGGGTGCCGACCGGCGTGCACCTGTCCGCGAGCAACGTGCGCTACCTGCGGGCGAAGGTGGAACGGACCGGGCACTCGATCGAACTGTCCCGGCTGGTCGGCTGAGCCGGATGGCGGCTGGATCGCCGGCGGCGGGCGGCTGACAACTAACAGCTGACAGATAACAGCCGACAGATAACAGATAACAGATAACAGATTTCAAAATCTGAAAGCTGAACTCTGTCATCTGTTATCTGTCAGCCGCCCGCCCCCGTACCCGCCCCCCGCGCCCGGGCCGTGCGCAGCACCCCGTACGCCGCGAGCGGGAGCGCGACCAGCAACGAGGCCCAGAACGCGCCGTGCCCCCAGAACTCCGCGACGGCCGTGAACTGCCCCTGGAGCACCGGGATCCGCAGCGCCTCGACCGGGCCGAGCGGTCCGGGCCAGGCGCCGAGCACCAGCGTGACGGGGATCCAGCAGCCGAGGAGCGCCCGGGCGGTGACCGGCGTCCCCAGGGTGCTCGCGAGGGAGACGACGGCCAGCAGGACGACGAACCCGGACTGGTAGGCCGCACCGGTCTGGCCGGTCCCCCAGGAGGCCGGCGTCGGGTGGTGCCCGGTGGCCGCCAGCCGCACCTCGACCGCCGCCCACAGCAGCAGGGCGAGCACACAGGTGCTCCCGAGCGCGAACAGCGCGCGGTCGCGGGCGCCCACGGGGCCCGTCCGCCACTGCTTGCCGTCCCACCGTGCCGCAGCGCCCCGCCCGGCGAGCCGCCGCCAGGCCTCCCGCACCTGCCGCCGGGCCTCGTGCGCGGGCTTCAGCAGCCGGTTCGCCGCGCGCTCGATCAGCACGAACGACGCCACGATCGCCGCCACCGCCGCGAGGCCGGCCCAACTGCCCATCCCGCCCTCGAACAGCACCACCCGCTCGGCCACCGGTTTCGGCATCTCCAGGCCCGTCATCGGCGGTCCGAGCCGCAGGTAGCCGATGGCGAAGGCCCCGACGCCGGTCAGGGCCGCCGTGCCGAGGCCGACCCGGGCGGGGAAGAAGGCGAGGACGGCGGCGGCGACCAGCGCCGCCCCCAGTTGGCCGACCACCTGCTGGGCCGCGTGCTCGCCGGCCTTCTTCAACGGCCCGCCGAAGGCACCGTCGGGCGAGATCTTGAGCTGGACCCCGGCCTCGACGGGGTAGCGGAACACCGCCCCCGCCCACAGCAGCAACCCGAGGGCGAGGAACAGCAGCAGCACGGCGCCCGCCCGACGCGGCAGACCGGTCCGGGCGTGCGGCCACCACTCCCGCAGCCGGGCCGGCCAATCGACCGGCGTCCGTTCACGCCCGCCCTGCCACAGCCGCCCCAGCCACCGGTCCCGGCCGGCCCGGTTCTCCCGGCCTTCCCCGCCCTCCCGGCCCTCCGCGCCGTCGGGCCGCTCGCCCCGGCCCCGGCCGCGCGGGCGCAGCGTCTCGGCGGCGACCAGGGCCGCGCGCCCGGCGTCGTCCCCCGGGTCGGCGCCCACCGCCCGCCGCCGCAGCGCCGACCAGCGGCGCCGGACCGCCTCCGGCGCGGCGGTCGGGTCCGGCGCGGGCCGGCGCACTGTGGCGCGTACGGCCGTGCGGAGCCCGGAGCCGGCGGCCAGGGCCGCGTCCACCACCACCGCCGCGACCAGGGCGGCGAGCTCCGCCGCCCGTTCGGGCAGCGGCAGCCGGTGCAGGGCGGTGGGCAGCGGCGAGAGCCGGCCGAGCAGCCGGTCGCGTTCCTCGGGGCGCACGCTCAGCCACACCACCAGCCGGTGTGCCTCCTCGCGCTCCTGCGGGCTGAGCCCGTCGCCGCCCCGCCGGCCGCCGCCGACGGTGCGGGCGGCACGGTCCACTTCGGCCAGGACGTCCGGGAGTTGGGCGAGGGCGAGCAGTCGGGAGCAGTGTTCGCCGGAGCACTCGGGGTGGAAGCAGTCGTAGCGGGCGGCGACGGCCGGGGCGCCGACCCGGACCAGTGCGTCGATGAACGCGGCGCCGTCCGGTTCGGTGGCGATGCGTTCCAGCCCGGGGGTGTCGATCGGGCGGTCGAGGTAGTAGGGGGTGGCGGAGGGGGCGAAGGCGGCGCCGAAGGCGAGCACCGCGAGGGCGGCCACGGCGTCGCGGCGGGAGCCGGGAGCCCGGGCGACGTCGGTCAGGTGGTGCAGGTCGAAGACGTTGTCCTGGACGTCGTCGCGCAACCAGTCGCGCAGCCGCTCCGCTCCCCCGGCGGAGAGCCAGCGGGCCGCGTCGCCGGAGCGCCGGAGCAGGACCTCGGCGAGCTTGGCCGGGTCGGTGAAGGGGGAGCCGAAGAAGGTGATCGGCCGGTGGGTGCGGCCGGTGTCGGCCCGGGTCTGTCGCCGGACCACCGCGGGGCTGCCGCCGGCCAGCCAGCTGCGGACCTGCGGGGCGGTCCAGCGGTCCTCCGGGTTCTTGGTGAACAGCCCTTGAAGGAGCAGCAGTTGGCGGGGGTCGGCGAGGGCCGAGAGGTCGACCTCGTCCCCCAGGACCAGTTCCAGTTGCAGCACCTCGTCGCTGATCAGCAGGCCGTCCGCGCCGAGGAAGCGGGGGCGGCCGGTGAACAGCTCGTACAGGACGTTGCCGAGCGCCCACCAGGGCCCGGCCTCGTGGTTGCGGCCGGCCAGGAGTTCGGGGGCCATGTACGGGATGGTGACGATCGTCTCGGGCGTGAAGCGGCGGCTGGCGGTGAGCCGGGCGACGCCACCGAAGTCGGCTATCACGAACTCCCCGGGCTCGCGGCCGGGGCGGACCAGGACGTTGGCCGGCTTGAAGTCCAGCGGGTTGCGCTCGATCCGCCGTTGCCAGAAGTCGAGCAGGGCGACGAGCTCGTAGACGATCCGCTCGGCCTCCCGCCGGTCGGTGTGCCGGCCGCGCTTGCGAAGTTCGGCGAAGTGGTCGGCGAGGGTGACCGGCAGGTACTCCATGGCCACCCAGTCGAGTTCGGCGCCGTGGTGGCCGACCCGGCCGAAGTCGACGATGTGCGGGACGTGGCGGCGGTAGTCGTCGTTGCGCAGGTAGCCGAGCAGGTCGGCGTCCATGGCGTGGCCGGCGGCCGTCACCTTCACCGCGGCCTCGCCGCCGCCGTCGGTGCGCCGGACGTGCCAGACGGTGCCCTCGGTGCCGGAGCCGGCCACTCCGAGCGGGGCGAAGCGGCCGCGCAGGGCGTCGGGGAAGGCGCCCGCGAACCGTCCGCCGGTGGGCCCCGCACTCTCCGACGCCCCGCCCCCCGGTATCCCACCCTCCGACACCCCGCCCTTCGACACCCCGCCCACGGGGCCCTCGCCGCTCCGGCTGGGCCCGGGGCCGACGTTGTCGGCCCAGCCGGGGGCGGCGGCGCGCCCGGTGCCCGCGCGCCGCTGGACCTTGGTCGGGGCCTCCGGGTCGACCCGCTCCGGCGCGGCCCGCTGGACCCTGGTCGGGGCCTCCGGGTCGAAGCGGGCCCCGCCGTCCGGCTCCCGCCCGGTCGCGGCATCGGGGTCCGTCCGGGTGCGCGGGACGGCGCCGAGCCGGGACGGCCGGTCCGGTACGACACCGAGGCGCCGCCCCCACGGCCGCCGGTCCACCCTGGTCGAGGGCTCGGGCCGGGGCCCGGGGCCGCTCTCCGGCCAGGGGCCTCGTCGGTCGTCGTCGGCCGGGCCGGCATCCTCCGGTGTGGCCATGGCGGCGCTCTCCTCCCCGCTTCCCGGGGCCGACGCGGGGCCGTAGCCACGCACCACACGGCCCCGGGTGGTGATTTTGACGCGCCATCATCCCGCATGGTGGGCCGTGGTGTTGGCCGATTTTCCGGAACGCGACCGAGCGGTTGCACGACCGCCGCCGAACGCCACCGCGGGCCTTCCCCACCTGCTCGGCCCCTACCCCCTGACGGCCCCGACGCGTCAGCCCCCGACCGGGCGCCCCCGGGGCTCCTCGGCGATCCGGCGGGCGATCTCGGCCGGCCGCACCGGGCGGCCGAAGTGCCAGCCCTGCGCCCAGTCGCAGCCGATGGTCCGCAGCCGTTCGGCGTCCTTGCGGGTCTCCACACCCTCAGCGGTGACGGTCAGCCCGAGCGCGTGCGCCATCGACACCAGGCCGCTGACGATCCGCCACCCGGTGGACTCGTCCTTCTCCGGATCGTGCAGGTCGCCGACGAAGGAACCGGCGATCTTCAGCCCGGAGACCGGCAGGTCGCGCAGGTACGCGAGGTTGGACCAGCCGGTGCCGAAGTCGTCCACGGCCAGCGACACGCCGAGGTCCACCAGCCCGTGCAGGGTGCGCAGCGCCTCGTCCTCGGGCCCGACCACGGTCGACTCGGTGATCTCCAGCTGCAGCCGGGCCGGATCGAGTCCGGTCGCATCCAGGATCCGGCCGAGGTCGGTGACGAGCGCCGCACTGCGCGCCTGGCGGACCGCCAGGTTGACGTTCAGCTGCGGCGCGGCGTCGCCGAACCGCTTGACCCAGTCCGCGGCCTGGCCACAGGCCTGCTCCAGCACCCAGCGGCCGAGCGGCATGATCAGCCCGGTCTCCTCGGCGGTGGTCACGAACTCGTCCGGGCCGAGCACGCCGAGCTGCGGGTGGCGCCAGCGCACCAGCGCCTCCACCGCGGCCAGCCGGCCGTCCGCCAGCGCGTACAGCGGCTGGTAGTCGATGAAGAACTCGCCCCGGTCGAGGGCGGCCGGCATCCGCACCGACACCGCGTAACGGCTGACCGCGCGGGCGTTCTCCTTGGGGTCGAACAGTGTCCAGCGGCCGCGGCCGGCCTCCTTGGCCCGGTACAGCGTCAGGTCGGCGGCCCGGACGGCCGCGCCCGGGGTGGTGGTGGACACCCGCCGCTCCAGCACGCCGACGCTCGCGCCCACGGCCAGCTTGTGGTCGCCGATCAGCACCGGCCCGGCCAGCGCCTTGAGCACCGTCTTCGCCGCCGCGACGGCCTCCTGCTCGCCCCGGCAGTTCTCCAGCAGCACCACGAACTCGTCGCCGCCGAGCCGGGCCACCAGGTGGCCGAGCGGGTTGAGCGCGGCCTTCAGCCGGGCCGCCACGGCGGACAGCAGCTCGTCCCCGGTGTCGTGGCCGAGGCTGTCGTTGACCACCTTGAAGCCGTCGAGGTCGACGTAGCAGAGGCCGAACCTGGCGCCCGGATCCGGATCCTCGAACAGCTTCTCCAGCCGCTCGAAGAAGGCCGCCCGGTTCGGCAGGCCGGTCAGCGGGTCGTGGGTGGCCTGGTGGCGCAGCCGCTCCTGGAGCCGGTAGCGGTCGGTGACGTCCTCCAGCATCGCGACCTGGTACTGCGGGACGCCGTCGTCGTCGCGGATCAGCGAGACGGTCAGATGGGTCCAGACCACCTCGCCGTCCTGGCGGTAGTACGGCTTGTCGAACTGGAAGTAGTCCCGCTTGCCGCTGATCAGCTCCTCGTACGCCTCCCACACGCCCGGGGTGTCCTCGGGGTGGACGAGGTCGCCGACCCGGCGGCCGGTCATGTCCTCCGGGCTCGCGCCGAACAGCTCCTGGAGCGCCTTGTTGACCGCCAGGATGTTGCCGTCGGTGTCGCCGATGCCGATCCCGATGGCCGCGCTCTCGAACAGCGCCCGGAACCGGGCCTCGGAGTCGCGCAGCGCCCGCTCGGCCTCCTTGCGGGCGGTGTCGGCGGCGGTGCGGATCGCCTCCTGCTCCCGCAGCGTGCGCTCGCGCAGGGCGGCGGCCCAGCCGGCCGCGAAGGCGCCGGTCAGGGCCGGGCCGCGGTCGTCGCCGAGCGGCTGCACCTGGAGCAGTTCCACCGCCCGGGCCAGCACCACCGGGTCGGTGAAGTGCGCGTCGACCAGTTCCGCGCCGGCCTGCTCGGCCAGCCGGGGCTCGAACGGCTCGCCCAGCTGCGCGCGGTGGAGCAGGGCGGCGGTGCGGGCGGTGAGGCGGCCGAGCAGCCCGGGGTCGACGGCCGTGCCGTGGTCGGCGGAGAGCAGTCGCGCCCAGGCCTCGTGGAACCGCTCGGCGCTGGCGGCGACCGGGGCGGCGCTCATGCGTCCGCCCGGGTGCGTGCGGTTACCGCTGCGGGGTGGCCGCCGCAGACGGCGGCGGGCCGGGCGGGGGGCGCAGTGGTCCGGGCAGGGGGCGCAGTGGTCCACGCGGCGGGCACGGCGGGGTGACCGGCGGCCGCTTCGCGGAGCCCGCGGCCGTCGGTCACTCGCCCGATCCGTCCGCTCAAGGGCGGAACCCCACGCCCGCCACCCCGGTCATCCGCTCGGGGTGCTCGCCGACCGTCTCCGGCTGGTCCGGGCGCCACTGCGGCAGGTAGACCACGCCCGGTTCGACCAGCTCGAAGCCGGCGAACATCCCGCTGATCTGCTCGTGGGTGCGCATGGTCAGCGGGGTCGGCGTCCTGCGGTAGAGCTCCTGGTGCTCCTCCGCCTGGTCCGGTCGGCCCTCCAGGGAGGCGTGCGAGAGGACCAGCGCGCTGCCGGGCGGGAGCGCGTCACGGAGCGTGCCGATCAGCTTCCACGGGTCCTCGTCGTCGGTGACGAAGTGCGCGACGGCGACCAGCAGGACGGCCACCGGCTCGCCCTGCGCCAGCAGGGCGGCCACCTCGGGGCGGGCCAGCAGGTCGTGGATGTCGCGCAGATCGGCCTGGACGACCTCGCTGCCGGGGTCGTCCTCCAGCAGCAGGCGGCTGTGTGCGACGGCGACCGGGTCCCGGTCCACGTAGAGGACCGTCGCCTCGGGGCGGATCGCGCGGGCGATCTCGTGCACCGCGCCGAAGGTCGGGATGCCGGAGCCGATGTCCAGGAAGCGGGTGACGCCGCGCTCGGCCAGGAAGGACACGGCCCGCCGCAGGAAGGCCCGGTTGGAGCGCATGATCTGCGGCAGCTCCGGCCACAGGGCCATCGCCTTGCGCGCCATCTCCCGGTCGACCTCGAAGTTGTGCGAGCCCCCCAGGTAGTAGTCGTAGACCCGCGCGGCGTTCGGTTTGTCCAGGTCCGTGCCCTCCGGTACCCAGCTCGGTCGCCGCATGCCTGTGACTCCTTCACTCCGTTTTCCGGGGATGCAGTGCCTCGCGACAGCTGCTGTGACAGACGAGACTACAAGCACACAAGATCCTCCCCTGCACCCCGAACGGCCGCAAGCGGAACACCTCCCTCCTGGCATGCGACGTTTACGGAGCGTTCGCCGCCCGTCTCACCGGCACCGGTCGCGTCGACAGCCGGGCCACCGTAGGGCCCGGGTGTCGGCGAGGGAACCCGACCGAAACGGGCCGGCTCCGGACCAGGGCGCCCTAGGGTGGGGCCCGTGGACCCCAACCACTACCGTTTCCGGGGCACGTGGCGACTCGCGGCGCCGGCGCCCGACGTGTACGCGGCACTGGAGGACGTACGGAGTTACCCGCTGTGGTGGCCCGAGGTCCTCGAAGTCCGGCAGACCGGCGAGGAGTCCGGGGACCTCGTGGTGCGCGCGCTGCTGCCGTACCGGCTGGTGATCCGCTTGGAGACCCGACGGCGCGACCCGGCCGCCGGAGTGCTGGAGGCAGCCATGCGGGGCGATCTCACCGGGTGGTCACGGTTCACCGTCACCTCGGACGGGCCGGGCAGCCGCGTGCTCTTCGAGGAGGACACCCGCCCCGGCAAACCCCTGCTGCGCCGCCTCGCGCTGCCCCTGCACCCGCTGTTCCGGGCCAACCACGCGGTGATGATGCGCCGGGGGCGGCGGGGGCTGGCGGCCCACCTGGGCAGCGGGGGCGGGCCGGCGAAGAGGTGACCACACGGCCGGTGGCGGCCAGGACCCGTCCGGCTCTAGCGTGGCGGCGCACCCCCGACCACCGGAGGCCGTCATGCCCACCACCGCACCGGACGCGTTCGGCTTCGCGGCGCCCTTCGACCGGACCGGGACGGGCAGCAGCAAGTGGGGCCGCGCGGGGGCGCCCGGGGTGATCGCGATGGGCCTGGCGGACATGGACCTGCCCGGGCCCCCGGCCGTGGCCGCCGCGCTGGAGCGCCGGGCCCGCCACCGCGCGTACGGGTACACGGTGTGCGACCCGGCCGGGCGGGCGCTGGTGGCCCGCTGGTACCGCTCGCGGCACGGCGTCGAGGTGGATCCGGACTGGGTGCTGCTGCTGCCCTGCGGCCCGCGCACCGCCCTGCGCCTGCTGCTGGAGACCGTGCGCCCGCAGGCGCCGGTGCTGTTCCCGACGCCGGAGTGGGGCGGCTTCGCCCAACTGTGCCGGGCGGCCGGCCTCCCGTACCGGGAACTGCCCCTGGCCGTCGGCCCGGACGGCTACCGGCTCCCGGACGGCCTGCTCCCCCACCCGGCCGGAGCCGTCCTGCTGAGCAGCCCGCACAACCCCTCCGCCCGGGTCTGGCCGGCCGCCGAACTGCGGGCCCTCGCCGAGCGGGCGGCGGAGGCCGGCGCGCTGCTGGTCTCGGACGAGGTGCACGGCGACCTCACCCACCCCGGGTACGTCCACCCGGTGGCGGTGGCCACCGTCGACGCGGCGCTCCGGCCCCGGGTGGTCACCCTGAACTCGGTCGGCAAGACCTTCAACTGCTCCGGCCTGCCGAGCAGTTTCGCGCTCGTCCCCGATCCGGGCCTGCGCGCCCGGTTCACCGAGGTGCTGGCCGGCTTCGGCCTCTGGGAGGGCGGCCTGCTGGAGCAGACCGTCCAGCGGGCGGCGCTGGCCGAGGGCGGGCCGTGGCTGGACGCGCTGCTCGCCCACCTCGCCGCCGCCCGCGCCCCGCTCACCGGCCGGCTGGGGCCCGCCGTCCGCTCCGCGCCGCAGTCCTCGTACCTGCTCTGGCTGGACGCCGCCGCCCTGGGGCTGCCGCCGGACGGGGCCCGCCGGGCGCTGCTGGAGCGCTGCGGCCTGGAGGCCTCGGACGGCGCCGAGTTCGGCCCCGGCGGCCGGGGCGGGCTGCGGCTGAACTACGCCCTGCCGGGCCCGGTGCTGGACGCCGTCCTGGAGCGCCTCGACCGACGGTGACCGAACCGCCGGGGCACCCCGCCCGACGCCCGCGCGCCATCTGCTCACCGACGTCCCTCGACGCTCCCGCCCGGCACCCCGCGCACGCCCGGAAAGCCGCCCCGGATCCCCGGATTCACCCGATCGCGCCACCCCTGACCTGCAGAAACGAACGTTCACACGATATTTGCGAAGCGCCCCCGCATGCTCCGTAGCAGACTGGGCAGGGTAGTTCGGGCCGCAATCCTGACCCCGAGGATGGTAAGTCCGGTGATACCGACATCCCGCACCACTCCGCCCGACCGGCAGAGCCCCCCAGCGCCCCCGCCGGGGGTGACCCCGCTGACCGAGTCGGGGGCGCTCAGCCACGTGTCGGGCGTCTGCTTCAAGATCGGACCGCCCCGGCTGGTGGGCGTCGAGGTCGAGTGGTTCGTCCACGACGACCGATGTCCCGGTAAGCCCGTCCGACCGGAACTGGTCCACGCCGCACTGGAGTCGCTGCCACTCGGCGGCCCGGACGGGGCCTCGCTCCCCTCCGGCTCGCGGCTCACGCTCGAACCCGGCGGGCAGGTCGAGCTCAGCTCCCCGCCCGCCACCGGCCTCCTGGCCTGCGTCGAGGACACCCGACGCGATCTGACCGCCCTGCGGGCCGCCTTCGCGGCGCAGGGCCTGCGCCTCACCGGCACCGGGACGGACCCGCTGGCCCGCCCCCGCCTGATGGTCCTGGACCACCCCCGCTACCTCGCGATGGAGCGGTTCTTCGACTCCGCCGGCCCCTGGGGCCGGATCATGATGACCGGCACGGCCTCGGTGCAGGTGTGCCTGGACGCCGGCGACGCGGGCGGCCCGCACGCGGTGGAGCGCCGCTGGCGGCTGACCCACCTGCTCGGCCCGGTCCTGGTCGCCGCCTTCGCCAACTCCCCGCTGCTGGACGGCAGGCCGACCGGTCACCGGTCCACCCGGCAGACCGTCTGGTCCCGGATGGACCCGACCCGCACGCTCGCCCCGGAGCCGGACCACGGCGACCCGCGCGAGGCCTGGGCGCAGTACGTGCTGGACGCCGAGGTGCTGTGCGTGCGCCGCCCGGAGGGGCTGCCATGGACGGCCCCGCCCGGCCTGACCTTCCGCGACTGGGTCCGCGGCGGCGGTGAACGCCCGCCCACGCTGGCCGACTTGGACTACCACCGGACCACCCTGTTCCCGCCGGTGCGCCCGCGCGGCCACCTGGAGCTGCGCATGATCGACGCCCAGCCCGGGGACGGCTGGGTGGTGCCCACCGCCCTGGTCACCGCGCTGCTGGACGACCCGCTGGCCGCCGAGGCCGCGCTCGCCGCGCTGGAGCCGCTGGACCGCCCGGACGGTCCGCGCCCGCCGCGCAGCGACGTCTGGCGCCGGGCCGCGACGCTGGCCGTCGCCGATCCCGAGCTGCGCCGCGCCGCCCTGACCTGCTTCGCCGCCGCCGACGCCGCGCTGGGCCGCCTACCCGGCGCCGGACGGCTGCGCGCCGCCGTCGCCGAGTTCGCCGAGCGCTACCCCGCGCGCGGCCGCTGCCCGGCCGACGACCAGCTGGACGCCCTGCGCTCCGGCACCCGACGCACTCCTCCGGAGGAGGCCGCACCATGACCGACGTCCGCCCCCCTGCCGCCCCGGCGGCGGGCACCGAGGAGTTGCGCGAGACCATCGCGGCCGAGCTGCTGGCCGCCCGCGCCCGCACCGCCGCGCTCACCGACTGCGTCGAGGACGGCGACCTCACCGCCCAGCACTCGCCGTTGATGTCCCCGCTGGTCTGGGACCTGGCGCACATCGGCAACCAGGAGGAACTCTGGCTGCTGCGCAACGTCGGCGGCCGCGACCCGATGCACCCGGAGATCGACCCGCTGTACGACGCCTTCCAGCACCCCCGGGCCGAGCGGCCTAGCCTGCCGCTGCTGGCGCCCGCCGAGGCCCGGGCGTACGCGCACGAGGTACGCGGCCGAGTGCTGGACCTGCTGGCGGCCAGTCCGCTGGAGGGGGCGCCGCTGCTGGACGCGGGGTTCGCGTTCGGGATGATCGCCCAGCACGAGCAGCAGCACGACGAGACGATGCTGATCACCCACCAGCTCCGCACGGGGGAGCCGGCGCTGGCCGCTCCCCCGCCGCCGCCCGCCCCGGCGGACGCGGCCGCGCTGCCCGCCGAAGTGCTCGTCCCCGCAGGGCCGTTCACCATGGGCACCGACACCGAGCCGTGGGCGCTGGACAACGAGCGCCCCGCGCACGTGGTCGAGCTGCCCGCCTTCCTGCTGGACACCACGCCCGTCACCAACGCCGCGTACCAGCGGTTCATCGCGGACGGCGGCTACGACGAGCCGCGCTGGTGGACGCCCGAGGGCTGGGAGCACCGGCGGCGGGCCGACCTGACCGCCCCGCTGTTCTGGCGCCTGGACGGCGGCCAGTGGCTGCGGCGCCGGTTCGGCGCGGTGGAGCCCGTCCCGGCGGACGAGCCCGTCCTGCACGTCAGCTGGTACGAGGCGGACGCCTACGCCCGGTGGGCCGGACGGCGGCTGCCGACCGAGGCGGAGTGGGAGAAGGCGGCCCGGCACGACCCGGCGAGCGGCCGCTCCCGCCGCTACCCGTGGGGCGACCAGGCCCCCGGAGCCGAGCACGCCAACCTCGGGCAGCGGCACCTGCGCCCGGCCCCGGCCGGCGGCTACCCGGCGGGCGAGTCCCCGTACGGCGTACGGCAGTTGATCGGCGACGTGTGGGAGTGGACGGCCAGCGACTTCCGCCCCTACCCGGGGTTCCGGGCCTGGCCGTACCAGGAGTACTCGGAGGTCTTCTTCGGGCCGGAGTACAAGGTGCTGCGCGGCGGCTGCTTCGCGGTGGCACCGGTCGCCTGCCGGGGCACCTTCCGCAACTGGGACTACCCCGTCCGGCGGCAGATCTTCGCCGGGTTCCGCACCGCCCGCGACCTGGAGGTGGCCTGATGTGCCGCCACCTCGCCTACCTGGGTGAGCCGGTGGCGCCGCAGGAGCTGCTGGTGCACCCGCCGCACGGCCTGTACCGGCAGTCCTGGGCGCCCCGGGCGCAGCAGTACGGCACGGTCAACGCGGACGGCTTCGGCCTCGGCTGGTACGCGGACGGCGACGAGGTGCCGGCCCGCTACCGCCGGGACGGGCCGATCTGGGCGGACGCCGCGTTCGCCGACCTCGCCCGGGTGATCCGCACCCGGGCGCTGCTGGCGGCGGTGCGCTCCGCCACCGAGGGCTGCGCGGCGGGCGAGAGCGCGGCGGCGCCGTTCGCGGCCGGGCACTGGCTGTTCAGCCACAACGGCGCGGTGGCGGGCTGGCCGGGCAAGCTGGACGCGCTGGCCGCCCTGCTCCCGCCGGCCGAGCTGCTGGAGCTGGAGGCGCGCTCCGACTCGGCGCTGCTGTGGGCCCTGGTCCTGCACCGGCTGCGGGCGGGGGCCGGGCTCGGCGAGGCGCTGGCAGGCACCGTCGCGGACGTCACCGCGCACACCGCCGGCCGGCTCAACCTGCTGCTCACCGACGGCCGCACGCTCGCCGCGACCGCCTGGGGCGACACCCTGCACCACCGCGACCTGCCCGGGCTCGGCACGGTGGTGGCCTCCGAGCCGTACGACGACGCCCCCGGCTGGACGGCCGTTCCGGACGGCTCGCTGGTGGTGGTCGACGAGCGCGGCGTCACCGTCCGTCAGCTCCTCGGCCGCTACTGATCCTCCATCGCCCCTTCATCTTCTGAACAGAGGACCCACCCTGTCATGGACACATTTGATCTCACCCGGCTGCTGCCCGCCGACCACTTCAGCACCGCGCTGCGCCACGACGTGCAGCACGGGCTGACCTCCGAACCCAAGTGGCTGCCGCCGAAGTGGTTCTACGACGCGCGGGGCAGCGAGCTGTTCGAGGAGATCACCCGGCTGCCGGAGTACTACCCGACCCGCGCCGAGCGGGCCATCCTGACCGCCCGGGCCGGCGAGATCGCCGCCGCCACCGGGGCCCGCACGCTGGTCGAGCTGGGCTCCGGATCCTCCGAGAAGACCCGGCTGCTGCTGGACGCGCTGCGCGCGCTCGGCACCCTGGAGACGTACGTCCCGGTGGACGTCAGCGAGAGCGCGCTGACCGCCGCCGGCGTCGCGCTCGCCGCCGAGTACCCCGGGCTCGCCGTGCACGGCGTGCTGGCCGACTTCACCGCCCGGCTCGGCCTGCCCCCGGAGGGCGGCCCCCGGCTGGTCGCCTTCCTCGGCGGCACCCTGGGCAACCTGCTGCCCGAGGAGCGGGCGGCCTTCCTGCGCGGGCTGCGCGCGGCCCTCGACCCGGGCGACTTCCTGCTGCTCGGCACCGACCTGGTCAAGGACCCGTCGATGCTGGTCGCCGCCTACGACGACGCGGCCGGGGTGACCGCCGAGTTCAACCTCAACGTGCTCAACGTGCTCAACCGCGAGCTGGGCGCCGACTTCGACCCGACCGCGTTCGCGCACGTCGCGCGGTGGGACCCGGACCAGGAGTGGATCGAGATGCGGCTGCGCTCGCTGCGCGCGCAGACCGTGAAGATCCCGGCGCTGAACCTGCCGGTGCACTTCGACCGGGGCGAGGAGCTGCGCACCGAGGTGTCCGCCAAGTTCCGCCGGGAGCGGGTGTCCGCCGAGCTGGCGGCGGCCGGGCTGCGGCTGAGCCACTGGTGGACGGACGAGGAGGGCCGGTTCGGGCTGTCCCTGTCCGCCCCGGCGTAGGGAGGTTCGGCGCAGCCTAATTTGCTTGTTCACCTTACGAATCCTCAGAGCAAAAATTGAGGTTTCTGGTGTACAAGACTTAAACGAATAGGGGTTACGATCTCGGCTACCGAGCTCAGCGTTGAGTACCAGGAGTCAAGATCGTGAGCGTCACCAAGCAGCCCTCCGGGGCGGTCGAGGCCTCCGCGCCCGGCCGCCTCGGCTTCGTCGTCTTCATCACCGCCGCCGCAGCCCTCGGCGGGTTCCTGTTCGGCTACGACAGTTCCGTGATCAACGGCGCCGTCTCCGGAATCCAGGAGAAGTTCGGCGTCGGCGACGGCGTGACCGGTCTGATCGTCTCCTCCGCCCTGCTGGGCTCGGCGATCGGCGCCGCACTGGCCGGCCGGTTCGCCGACCGCTACGGCCGCATCAAGGTCATGAAGGCGGGCGCGCTGCTGTTCGCGGTCAGCGCGATCGGCTCGATGCTCCCCTTCGCCGCCTGGGACCTCGCCTTCTGGCGCGTGCTCGGCGGCGCGGCCATCGGCATCGCCTCGGTGATCGCCCCGACCTACATCGCCGAGGTCGCGCCCACCAAGTACCGGGGCCGCCTGGCCTCCTTCCAGCAGGCCGCGATCGTGCTCGGCATCGCGATCTCCCAGCTGGTCAACTGGCTGCTGGCGAACGCGGCCGGCGGCGACACCCGCGGCCAGCTGCTCGGCCTGGAGGCCTGGCAGTGGATGCTCGGCATCTGCGTCGTCCCGGCCGCGGTCTACTTCACCCTCGCCTCGGTGATCCCCGAGTCCCCGCGCTACCTGATCCAGGCCGGCCGGCTGGACGACGCCCGCGCCGTGCTCGCCCAGGTCGAGGGCCAGGACATCGACACCGACGCCCGGATCGCCGAGGTCCAGGGGCTGATCGCCTCCGACCACCGCCCGCGCTTCGGGGACCTGCTCGGCGGGCGCTTCGGCCTGCTGCCGATCGTCTGGGTCGGCATCGGACTGTCGGTCTTCCAGCAGCTGGTCGGCATCAACGTGATCTTCTACTACTCGTCGATCCTGTGGCAGTCGGTCGGCATCGACCAGAGCAACTCGCTGCTGATCAGCTTCGTCGGCTCGGTCATCAACATCCTCGGCACCGTCGTCGCGATCCTGCTGGTGGACCGGATCGGCCGCAAGCCGCTCGCCCTGATCGGCTCGGCCGGCATGGCCGTCGCGCTCGGCGCGGCCGGCTGGGCGTTCTCCTCCGCCACCGGCAGCGGCGACAACGTCACGCTGCCCGACCTCCAGGGCACCGTCGCACTGGTCGCCGCCAACGCCTTCGTGCTGTTCTTCGCGATGTCCTGGGGCGTCGTCGTCTGGGTGATGCTCGGCGAGATGTTCCCGAACCGCATCCGGGCCGCCGCGCTGTCCGTCGCCGCCTCCGCGCAGTGGATCGCCAACTGGGCGATCACCGTGTCGTTCCCGTCGATGTCGCGTTGGAACCTGTCGGCGACCTACCTGGTGTATGCGGCGTTCGCGGCGCTGTCGATCGTCTTCGTGGCGAAGTTCATGAAGGAGACCAAGGGCGTCCGACTGGAGGACATGGGCTGATCCGACAGTCCGACCATCGGCCCCCGCACCCTAGCGCGATCAGCGCGGGTGCGGGGGCCGAATCGTTCACTCCCTGCGGCGGCCCGGACACCTCCGGTACTCCTGTTCGCCAGGAGGGATGTGTCCTTGATCTTCAACCGGCTCCGCGCCCGCAGACCGGCCGCCGCCCCCGCCGGCGGCTGCCCGTACGCCCATGCCCACACCCACGCCCCGGCCGCGGCCCGGCCGTCGCCCCCGCCATCGTCTACGCCGCCGTCGCCGTCGCCGTTCACCGACCCGGAGCAGGCCGCCGAGTTCATCCGCCGCTTCCATCGCGAGCAGCCCGCCACCGGGGCCCCGGACCCCCGGATACGGGCCGTCCTCGACGAGATCGAACGCACCGGCAGCTACGAGCACACCCCCGCCGAACTCGCCTACGGCGCCAAGCTCGCCTGGCGCAACGCCGCCCGCTGCATCGGCCGGCTGTACTGGCGCAGTCTGGTGGTGCGCGACCTGCGCCACCTCGACTCGGCCGACGACATCGCCGCCGAGTGCTTCGAGCACCTGCGGCTGGCCGGCAACGGCGGACGGATCCGCCCGGTGGTCTCGGTGTTCGCCCCCGACCGCCCGGGCCACCCGGCCGCCCGCATCGTCAACCAGCAACTGGTCCGCTACGCCGGCCACCGGGTCGGCGACGCCGTCGTCGGCGACCCGGCCGGCACCGCACTCGCCGCCCGCGCCCGCGACCTCGGCTGGAAGTGCGCCGAGGACCGCTTCGAGGTGCTGCCGCTGCTCGTCCAGGAACGCCCCGACGAGCGCCCGCGCTGGTACGAGCTGCCGGACGACACCACCCTGGAGGTGCCGCTCACCCACCCCGCGTACGACTGGTTCGCCGACCTGGGCCTGCGCTGGTACGCGGTGCCCGCGATCAGCGACATGACGCTGGAGATCGGCGGCGTCCGCTACCCGGCCGCGCCCTTCAACGGCTGGTACATGGGCACCGAGATCGGCGCCCGCAACCTCGCCGACGCCGACCGCTACGACCTGCTCGGCACCGTCGCCGAGCGCCTGGGCCTGGACACCTCCAGCGAGCGCACGCTCTGGCGCGACCGCGCGCTGATCGAGCTCAACATCGCGGTGCTGCACTCCTTCCAGGAGACCGGAGTGACGATCGCCGACCACCACACCGAGTCCGAGCGCTTCCTCCGGCACGTCGCCCAGGAGAAGCGGCTCGGCCGGCCGACCCCGGCGGACTGGAGCTGGATCGTGCCCCCGGTCTCCGGCGGACTCACGCCCGTCTACCACCGGTACTACGACCCGGTGGACCCGTCGCTGCGGCCGGCCTTCCTGGCCCGCGAGCCCTGGTGAGGCGGCGGGGGCGGCGGGGGAGGCGGGGGCGGAAGCAGCGGAAACAGCGGGACGGTGGGACAGGGGGAAGGTCGGCGGCGGCGGGGTCTAGGAGCGTTCGGTGAGGCGCTCGAAGCGCAGGACGAGCCCGTCGAGCAGCGCTTCCAGGCCGGTCTCGAAGGCGCCCTCGTCCACCGTCCCGCGATGCCCGGCCAGCCGGTGCGCCTCGCCGAGGTGCGGGTAGTCGGCCGCGTCGTACACCTCGGCGTCCGCGGGGAAGCCGGCCGCGAAGGAGGCCAGCGCCGAGCCGGTGACGAAGTAGCGCATCAGCGCGCCGATCCGGGTGGCCTGGCCGCGCGGCCAGCCGGCCTCGACCAGGTGGCCGAAGACCGCGTCGGCCAGGCGCAGCGCGTTCGGCCGGCGGCCCGGGCCCTGGGCGAGCACCGGCACGATGTTGGGGTGGGCGGCGAGGGCGGCGCGGTAGGAGCGGGCCCAGGCGCGCAGCGCGTCCGGCCAGGGCGTCGGCCGGCCGTGGGGCGGGCCGTCGGGCGTAGCGGTGGGTGCGTCGTCGGGCGTGCCGTCGGGCTTGGCGGTGGGCGTAGCGGTGGGCGGGCCGTCGGGCGTGCCGAACATCGACAAGTCGACCTCGCCGATCACGCTGTCCACCACCGCGTCCAGCAGTTCGTCCTTGGTCGCGACGTGGTTGTAGAGCGAGGGACCGCTGACCGACAGTTCGGTGGCGAGGCGGCGGGTGGAGAGGGCCGCCAGGCCCTCGGCGTCGATCAGCCGCAGAGCAGCGGCGACGATGCGCTCGCGGCTGAGCAGCGGGGTGCGCGGGCGGGCCATCGGGGTGCTGCCTCCGGTTCCTCCGGTCGGGTGGGGCGGGGACCGATTCTGGCAGGTGCCCCTTCCCAGCGCGGGCCGGCCGGGGCTACAGTCCCTCCATAAAACTTGCAGCGCTAGTTTAATGGATCTGGAGCCGCCGTGAACCTGGAGCTGTCCGAGGAGCAGAGCGCCGTCCGGGACCTCGCCGCCTCCTTCACCGACCGCGAGATCGCTCCGCACGCCGCCGCCTGGGATCGTGCTGAGTCCGTCGACCGCGCGATCATCGGCAAACTGGCCGGGCTCGGCTTCCTCGGCCTCACCATCCCCGAGGATTACGGCGGCAGCGGCGGCGACCACCTCGCGTACTGCCTGGTCCTGGAGGAGCTCGGCCGCGGCGACTCGGCCGTCCGCGGCATCGTCTCGGTCACACTCGGCCTGGTCGCCAAGTCCGTCTACGGCTACGGGACCGAGGAGCAGAAGCAGCACTGGCTCCCCCGGCTCACCTCGGGCGAGTCGCTCGGCTGCTTCGCGCTCACCGAACCCGGCACCGGCTCCGACGCGGCCAACCTCAGCACCCGCGCCGTCCGGGACGGCGACGACTGGCTGATCAGCGGCGCCAAGATGTTCATCACCAACGGCACCTGGGCCGACGTCGCCCTGGTCTTCGCCCGCACCGGCGGCGACGACCCCGACCGGCAGGGCCACAAGGGCATCACCGCTTTCCTGGTGCCCACCGACCTGCCCGGCTTCACCCGCACCGAGATCCACGGCAAGCTCGGCCTGCGCGGCCAGGCCACCGCCGAGCTCGCCCTCGACCGGGTCCGGGTGCCCGACAGCGCGCGGCTCGGCGAGGTCGACAAGGGGTTCCGGGTGGCGATGTCCGCGCTCGCCAAGGGCCGGATGTCCGTCGCGGCGGGCTGCGTCGGCATCGCCCGCGCCTGCCTGGAGGCCGCCGTCCGCTACGCCGGCGAGCGCGAGCAGTTCGGCCGCCCGATCGCCTCGCACCAACTCGTCCAGGAACTGCTGGCCGGCATCGCCGTCGACGTCGAGGCCGCCCGGCTGCTCACCTGGAAGGTCGCCGACCACATCGAACGCGGCCTGCCGTTCGCCACCGAGTCCTCCGTCGCCAAGCTCTACGCGAGCGAGGCCGCCGTCCGGGCCGCCAACAGCGCGCTCCAGGTGTTCGGCGGCTACGGCTTCATCGACGAGTACCCGGTCGGCAAGTACCTGCGCGACGCGCGGGTCATGACCCTCTACGAGGGCACCAGCCAGATCCACCAGTTGCTCATCGGCCGTGCCCTCACCGGGGTCAACGCCTTCTGACCAGCCCGTTCATCCCATCCGATCAGCCAGGACAGGTCAATCGGACCACCCGGACCACCCGGACCACCCGGATCACCCGGATCACCCGGATCACCCGGATCACCCGGATCACCCGGACCGTCCTGACCGTCCTGACTGCTCGGATCACCCTGACTGCTCGGATCACTCGGATCACTCGGATTCAACCGGATAGGAGCCCGACGACGTGCGTCCCGTCTACTTCGCCGCAGCCCGCCGCACACCCATCGGCCGGCTGCGCGGAGCGCTCGCCACGGTCCGCCCGGACGACCTCTCGGCCACCGTGCTGCGCGCCCTGCTCGCCGACGTCCCCGCCCTCGACCCCGCCCGCATCGACGACGTCTACTGGGGCGCCGCCAACCAGGCCGGCGAGGACAACCGCAACGCCGCCCGGATGGCCGTCCTGCTGGCCGGCCTGCCGGAGACCGTCCCCGGCGCCACCGTCAACCGGCTCTGCGCCTCCGGGCTGGAGGCCGTCACCCTCGCCGCCCGGGCCATCGGCTCCGGCGAGGCCGACGTCGTCCTGGCCGGCGGCTGCGAGTCGATGACCCGCGCCCCCTTCGTCCTCCCCCGCCCCGACGAGGCCCTCCCGCACCGGATCGAGACCTACGACACCCGGCTCGGCTGGCGGCTCACCAACCCCCGGATGGCCGAACTGCACGGCGTGCTCAGCATGGGCGAGACCGCCGAGGAGGTGGCCGGCCGGTACGGCATCGGGCGGGAACGCCAGGACGCCTTCGCGCTGCGCAGCCACCAACGGGCCGCCGCCGCCCGCAAGGACGGCCACTTCGACGCCGAGCTGATCCCGGTCGAACGGCCCGACGGCGTGACGGTCGGCCAGGACGAGGGCATCCGCGAGGACACCAGCCTGGAGAAGCTCGCCCGCCTCAAGCCCGCCTTCCGCCCCGGCGGCACCGTCACGGCCGGCAACGCCTCGCCGATGAACGACGGCGCGGCCGGGCTGCTCCTGGTCGGCGAGGAGGCGCTGCGCGACCTCGGGCTGCGACCGCTCGGCCGGTACGTGGCCGGCGCCTCCGTCGGGGTGCACCCCGACGTGATGGGCATCGGCCCGGTGCCGGCCACCCGCAAGGTGCTCGGCCGGGCCGGCTGGTCGCTGGCCGACCTCGACACCGCCGAACTCAACGAGGCCTTCGCCGCCCAGGCCCTGGCCTCCGCCGACGGCATCGGATTCACCCCCGAACAGGCCGACGAACTGGTCAACCCGAGCGGCGGGGCGATCGCGCTCGGCCACCCGCTGGGCGGCTCCGGCGCGCGCATCCTCACCACCCTGCTGCACCGGATGCGCCGCACCGACGCCCGGCGCGGGCTCGCCACCATGTGTGTGGGGGTCGGTCAGGGCACTGCCGTCCTCGTCGAGAACGTTGACTGAGTGCGGGCCCGCGTTCGCGGCCGAGTTCACGGTCGAGTCCGCGTCCGAGTTCACGTCCGAATTCGAGTTCACGTCCGAGTCCAAGGGAGCACCGGGAATGACTGAAGTAGCCGCAGTGGCTGAAGTGACGGGCCTGGCGGGCAGGTTCGCGGGGCGGGTCGCCGTCGTGACCGGCGCCGCGCAGGGCATCGGCGCGGCCACCGCCCGCCGGCTCGCCGAGGAGGGCGCGACCGTCGCCGTCGTCGACCTCACCGCCGAACGGGCCGCCGGGACGGTCGCGGAGATCACCGCCAAGGGCGGCACCGCTCGGGCGTACGGCTGCGACGTGGCCGACTACGACGCCGTCGAGGCGGTGTTCGCGCAGGTCGCGGCGGACCTCGGCGGGGTGCACATCCTGGTGAACAACGCCGGGATCACCCGGGACAACCTGTTCTTCAAGATGCCGAAGGCCGACTGGGACGCGGTCCTGACCGTCAATCTGACCAGCGCGTACAACTGCAGCCACGTCGCGCAGAAGTACATGGTGGCGCAGAAGTACGGGAAGATCGTCTCGCTCAGCTCCCGCTCCGCCCTCGGCAACCGGGGGCAGGCCAACTACGCGGCCGCCAAGGCCGGCATCCAGGGGCTCACCGCGACCCTCGCGATCGAGCTGGGGCCGTTCAACATCAACGTCAACGCCGTCGCCCCCGGGTACGTCGCCACCGCGATGACCGCGGCCACCGCCGAGCGGGTCGGCAGCACGGCCGAGGACCAGCACGCAGAGGTCTCCGCCCGGACCCCGCTGCGCCGGGTGGGACAGCCGGAGGAGATCGCGTCCGTGGTCGCCTTCCTGGCCAGCGAGGACGCCTCGTACGTCAGCGGGCAGACGCTGTACGTCAACGGCGGGGCGCGGTAGGGCTGGCCCGGGCGGGGACCGTCAAGAACCCCTCAGCATTAGTACGATAATACTGACGTGTCGTCATATGACCGTCCTGGGCGTGGGGTTACCTTCACCTGGGACGGTCTTTACCTTTTCGCGTGGCCGAGCATGACCATGCCTCTGATCAGCCGACCCCACCAAATGACTATGGCATGATCATGCGGCAGTCGATGGGATGGCCGGACCGACCCGACCGGACCAGGTCGGGCCCTGCGCCCCAAGGAGTCCCATGGGCAGCCCCGCCCCCCTTCGCCGTGCCCTGGCTCTGCTCGCCGTCGGGGCCACCGCCCTCACGGCCGGCACCATCGCCGTCCCGGCGGTCGGCGCCGCGACCGCCGCCCCCGCGCACGACCTCACGGGCGTCCACGTCCGCCCCGCCTCCTTCGGGCACCACAACGCCCAGGGCCGCACCGCCCCGCTGACCACCACCCAGTGCGTCAGTCAGATCGGCATCCACTGCTACTCGCCGCTGCAGTACCGGAACGCCTACAACCTGAACCCGCTGTACCAGGAGGGCATCACCGGCAAGGGCCGCACGATCGTCATCGTCGACTCCTTCGGCTCGCCGACCATCCAGCACGACCTGGAGGTCTTCGACAAGCAGTGGGGCATCCAGGACACCAACGTCGAGGTGGTCAAGTGGGGCAACGTCCCCGCCTTCGACCCCAAGAACCCCGACCACACCGGCTGGGCCGGCGAGACCACGCTGGACGTCGAGTACGCCCACGCCATCGCCCCCGACGCGCACATCGTCCTGGTCGAGACCGGTGTCGCCGAGACCGAGGGCACCACCGGTCTGCCCGAGATGATGGACGCCGAGAAGGCCCTCATCAAGGCCGGCCGCGGCGACGTCATCTCGCAGAGCTTCGGCGCCACCGAGAACACCTTCCCGGGGTACGACAAGGGCGACTTCAAGTCGCTCACCGACCTGCGCTACGCCTTCCAGGCCGCCGCCGACCACAACGTCACCGTGCTCGCCGCCTCCGGCGACAACGGCGCCACCGACGCGCAGACCAACGGCACCGACCTGTACCCGTACAAGGTCAACTCCTGGCCGTCCTCCGACCCGCTGGTCACCTCCATCGGCGGCACCCAGCTCACCCTGGACGACAACGGCGCGCGCACCGCGCCCGACAAGGTGTGGCACGACAAGTCCGGCGCCGGCGGCGGTGGCGTCTCCGGCATCTTCGAGCGCCCGTGGTACCAGGCCGGCGTCGCCAACGTCACCGGCAACCACCGCGGCACGCCCGACATCAGCATGAGCGCGGCCGTCGACGGCGGCGCCTGGACCTACGAGTCCTACGACCCGACCTCCGTCGGCTGGCACCTCACCGGCGGCACCAGCGAGGCCACCCCGCTGTTCTCCGGCGTCGTCGCCCTCGCCGACCAGCTCGCCGGTCACCGCCTCGGCCAGCTCAACTGGCGTCTGTACGGGCTCAACCTGCTCCCGAGCGCGTGGAGCGGCATCACGGACGTGAAGGAGGGCGACAACTCCTGGGGCGGCGTCACCGGCTACACCGCCACCGAGGGCTACGACCTCTCCAGCGGCCTCGGCACCATCGACGGCGCGAAGTTCGTCCACGCCATCGCCGGTCGCTGACGGGCAGTGGTGGGTAGCAAGTAACAACTAACAGCGAACAGATAACAGATTTCGAAATCTGTTATCTGTTCGCTGTTTTCTGTTCTTTGTTTTCTGTTCGGTGTTAGTTGCTCGCAGCCAGGTGCCGGTCG
Source organism: Kitasatospora sp. NPDC127121 (assembly GCF_042677305.1). Lineage (NCBI taxonomy): Bacteria > Bacillati > Actinomycetota > Actinomycetes > Kitasatosporales > Streptomycetaceae > Kitasatospora > Kitasatospora sp. NPDC127121. The sequence goes on from NZ_JBHXTQ010000043.1 coordinate 42,850, forward strand.
TCCGGCCCGGCCGCGCGGCGCGAAGGGTCAGACGCGGTCCGCCGGGGCGGAAGCGGGCTCCGGGGCGGGCGGCGTTGCGGGCTCCGGGGCGGCGGCCAGTTGGGCGAGGTAGCGCTCGGCGGCGCGGAGCTTACGGCCGTCGGGGCCCGGGAGGTAGGCGCGGAGCTCGATGATCTCCGGGGCGATCCGAAGGGCCGCCGCGCGGTCGGGGACCGAGCGCCAGCAGGCCTCGGCATTGGTGGCCGCCTGCTGGGTCTCCGGGTGGTCCGGCCCCTGCGAACGGAGCAGCGCCAGGGCCACCTCGCGGTAGATGTCCGCGGCCTCGGCCGGCCGGCCCGCGAGACGGCACACGTGTGCCCGGACCTGGCGCACCTGGAGGACCGGTTCGGAGGCGGCGCCGTGCTCGGCGATCGCCTCCAGTTCGAGGGCGAAGGCGAGTTCGGTGGCGGCACCGTGCTCCCCGGCATCCGCGCTGCGGACGATCCGGCCGATGGCCTCCCGGTAGTCGGCACGCGGCTGACCGGACACCGGAGCGTCGACGGGCACCGCATCGGCAGGCACCTCGTCCGCCGGCACCGCGTCTGCTGGCACCTCGTCCGCTGGGGCCTCCGCCACCGGGACCGCGTCCACGGGGGTCTCGTCGACGGCAGGGGCCTGCGTCGAGGCGGCGTCCTGCGGTTCCGCCGTCGGCGTGGCGACGTCCGCCGGCGCCTGCTCCGGCTCCCGCTCCCGCTCCCGCTCGGACTCCAACTCGGACTCCAACTCCGGCTCCGGCCCCGGCTGCTGGGGCTTGGCCAGCGTCACGCCTGCGGGCGACTCGACGACCTCGGGCGTCGCGTCCGCCGGAGCGGGCTTGTGCAGGGTCACGCCAGCCGAGCCGGCCGGCTGCCCCTTCAGCAGGCTGACCGGGTGGGCCGGCCTGGGCGGGGTGGGCGGAACGCCGGGCTTGACCAGGCTCACCGGACCGGCCTCGGTCGCGGGAGCCGGGGAGGCCGACGACGGCAAGGCCGAGGGCGCCACGGGCGGTTCGACGACGGCGTCCTGCGACTCCGCCCGACCCGGCACCGGCGGCACCGACAGCACGGCCGACCCGGACGACACCACATCGGCCCGCACGGCATCGACCGGCGGCACCGCGTGAACCGGCACCACATCGGCCCGCACGGCATCAACCGGCGGCACCGCGTCGACCGGCGCCGACACGTCGGCCGGCGGACCGTCGCCACGGCGGGCGGTGTTGCGGAAGACCGGCCGGTCCGGGGCGTGCGTGGCCAGGATGACGACGTCCGGCCGCAGCACCGAGTACACCTGTTGCCGCAGTTGCTCGGGCGCGAGCACGTCGCCCGCGCCGGGGCGGCCGCCGTGCAGCGCCTCGATCAGGGCCCTGGTGAAGGTGCCGATCTGCTCCGGGTCCGGGCTGACGACCGCCCAGAGCGGGATGCCCTCGCTGAGCGGCGAGGCGGCACCCTGGAGGTACGGCCAGGCGTTCTGGTCGGCGCTGAGGTCGGCGACGACGAGGGTCTGCCACTCGGCCGGGCGGTGGCTCAGCTCGGCGGCGACGGCCTGCCAGGGCAGGCCGTCCTGCTTGGAGTCGCGCAGGGTGAGCTGGAGCTGTCCGCCGCGCTTGTCGGCGACCACGTGACCGCCCAAGTGGACGAGCAGCGGCCCCGGATGGCGGGACGCGGCGCGCAGGTGGGCGAGGACGGTGTGCGGGTCGCTGGCGCCGGGGAGGTGGACGGCGTCCACCGCGTCCGCGGCGAGCAGTACCTGCGGTGAGACGGCCGCGAGCATCGCGGACAGCACCGACGCCTGGGCGGGACCGCCCCGACCCCAGGTGCGGCGCCCGGAGTTGCCGTAACCGCCCTCGACGACCAGGATCCGTCCGCGCGGCGCCGCCCCCAGTCCGCCCGCACCGGGGGCGCTCACGCCCGGGGCCGGGAAGGGCGGCGGCGTGGCCGCGGACGGCGGCGCGCCCACGGCGGGCATGCCGGTGACGGTCCATCCGGTGGGCGCGGTCGGCGATGGGCCCGGCACCGTGGCCGGAGCCGTCGGAGCCGACGGCGGGGCTGCCGGAGCGGACGGCGGGAGCGGGGGCACGGGCGGCGGCTCGTAGAGCGCGGCGGGCCCGGGCGGGTGCTCCTCGGCCGGGGTGCGCGGCGGCGGTACGGCGTCCCAGGGGCCCGAGTCCGCTGCCGGTTCGGGGCCTCCGGGGACAGCTGTCGTCTCCGCCATCTTCTGGTCACCGCCCACCCCGCCGCTTCGCGGCGTCTGATGCCCTTGCTGGGTGGTGCCTGCCACCACTCCCGTCGCGCCACCCTACGAGATCCCGGCACACCCGATCCAGGCCGGGTCTCCGATCGGCGTGCCACGCGGCCCGCTATCGTGCCGTCATGGCAGGCCCCGGTACACCTCTCCTGTTCCTCGACATCGACGGACCGCTCATCCCCTTCGGCGCGCCGCCCCCGGGCGGCTACCCCGTCTTCCGCGGCGTCTCCGCCGCCGCACCCGGCCCGGGTGTCAACCCCCTGCTGGCCCGCGTCGATCCGGCGCTCGGCGGGCTCCTGCTGAGCCTGCCGTGCGAACTGGTGTGGGCGACGACGTGGATGTCCGATGCGAACGACTGCCTCTCCCCCTGGCTCGGGCTGCCGCAACTACCCGTCGTGAGCTGGCCGGTGGAGGACGGCGACGAACCGGCCGGCCTGCACGGGAAGACCCGCGCGCTGGTCGCCCGGGCCGCCGGCCGCCCGTTCGTCTGGGTGGACGACGAGATCGCCGCCACCGACCGCCGCTGGGTCGCGGCCCACTCACCCGCCCCCGCGCTCCTTCACCGGGTCGACCACCAACGCGGCCTCACCGCAGCCGACTTCACCACCCTGGACGCCTGGTTGCGCACACACCGACACGACACGCCTTAGACTCCCCGACCATCTAAACTCCCCGACCATGGACTTCGCCGCCGGACCGCCCCTGCCCTGGCACCTGACGCTGGACGGCGGGGCGGTGGTCGAGCTGTGGGCGGACGGGTACGGCGTCGAGGGCGGGGCGTACGTCTTCAGCGTGCTCGCCCGGGCCACCGTGGCGGAGCAGGGGCAGCTCGACGTCGTCGCCCGGACGCCGGCGGACCGGACCCGGGTGGGTGTGGCGGTGGCCCGGGTCCCGCTCGCCGCCGTCCGGGACGTCCACACCGCCACCGAGCGCACCGTCGACGGCCGGTGCGTCTGCCCGACCTGACCGACCTGATCGGCCTGATCTACCCAGCCCCGCATGCCGCTGCCCGGTCACTCCGAGGGGCGGCCGGGCAGCGGCGTTGTAGGGTCCACGATTCCGTGAGCAATCTCGGCGTTGTGACCTGCGGGTATCTGCCCGGTGAGCACTCGCCGACGGTCGCCGTGTCGAGCGATCATGAGCAATCCGAGAGCAGGCCCTCGGGCAGCACCAATCCGTCGGCCTACGGGTGGTCGTGTGGGGGATACCGGTCCGGCTGGGCAACAGCGGCGAAACGGTCAAAGTCGCCGCCGTACATCCAGTGCGTATCGAGACCAGGCGTGTACAACCTCCCGGCCGGACCTGGCTTCACGTACCCCTCCCCCCGCAGCAGTTGGAGGGCCTTTCGGATGACCGCACCCTTGGCTTCGAAGCGGACCGAAAGCTCACGCACCGTCGGGAGCGCCTCGCTGGCGCCGATCCGGCCATCGAGGATCTCACCGCGCAGTGTCTCCGCGATCCGGCGGGCTGCCGAGGGCTCTTTGATCGCGGCACGCTCGGCCATTCGTCAACTCCCGCCCGAAGACCTGTGGGTGACCGCCGCCAGCCTGACACGAACCCACCGCATCGGATGAATCCATTCGAACAGCTCGGCCCCCTGATCATGATCACCCGGATTTGCTCGGACAGTGCTCATGATCGGCCTACAGTGCTCACGGATTCGCGGATTCTACAACATGCAGGGGACGTCAGGAACCGGCCAGCAGGTCGCGGAGCAGGGCGACGGTGTCGGCGTCGAGGTCACGGCCGGTGCGGCGGCTGAGCGCGTCGAGACGGTTGACGGCGCGCAGGAGTTGGTCGCGGGCGCCGGCCGAGGCGTAGGCGTAGAAGAGGTCCCGGTGCAGGAGTTCGACGTCCGGGGCGACGGCGAGGCCGCGGAAGACGGCGGCCTCGGCGCTGCGGTGGTCGCCGTACTGCAGGCGGCGGGCGGCCAGTTCGTGGGCGGTGTCGACGATCGCCGCGATCATGTCCTGGCGTTCGGCCTCGGCCCAGCCGTAGGAGGCGGGCGGGGCCTCGGCGAACGGGGCGCCGCGCACCAGGGCCAGGGCGTGGGCGAGGGCGGCGTCGGCGGTGGCGCTGGTGCTGCGCATGCCGCGCCGGTAGAGGCTGCGGAACTCGTCCCAGTCGCAGGTGACGACCGGGGTGAAGGAGTAGCCGTCGGTGGTGTCGGTGGGCAGGAAGGCGCGGCCCTCGGGCGAGGTGCCGAACCAGGCGGCCAGGTCGGCGAGTTTGCCGGGGAGCGGGCTCTTGGCGTCGGCCGCGGTGGGGTGCGGGTCGAGGTGGGCGGCGCCGGGGTGGAGGTCGTGGTCGAGGGCGTGGTGGTCGGCGCCGGGCCGCAGCGAGAGGTAGACGGCGAGTTCGGTGAGCCGGGACAGCGCGCCGGGTTCGACGGTACCGAGGGCTCCGGCGACGTCGACCGGGCCGAGCAGGCGGATCCGGGGGGCGTTGCGGGCGGCGTGCGCCTCCGGGGAGCGCAGGATGGCGAGCAGGTCGTCGCTGTCGCTGCGCCCGGGGGTGGTCTGGGCGACCGGGGCGACGGCGGCGGGGCCGGGCTCGGCTCCGGGTTCGACTCCGGACTCGGCGTGGGAATCAGCGTGGGAATCGGCTTCGGCCGGGGCCTCGGCTTCGGTGCCGGGCAGGAGGTCGGGCGAGGGCTCCGGCCGGGACGGGACGCGCGGGTCGACGCCGGAGGACGCGGGCGCGGGCTGGTGGACCGGGGCCGGCTCGACGGGCGACTGCGGCACGACCGGCTGGACGGACTGGACGGCAGGCACGGACGGCACGGGCTGGACAGCGAGGACGGCCGCGGGGGCTTGCTGCGGTGCCTCCGCCGCGTCCCCCGCCACCGCATCCGGGCGGCGCAGGTCCCGGGTGGCCTCGTCCGCTGCCTCGTCCGTGGCCTCGTCAACGACCTGCCCGACCACGAGCTCTTCGTCGGTCCCGATCCCGCTCCCGGTACCGACTCCGGTACCGACTCCGGTACCGCTCCCGGTCTCGGTCTCGGCGGAGGCGGCCTGCCGCCCCTGCCCGTTGACCGCGTACCGCCCCGGCCCGGCCGGAGGGGCCGGTACCGGCGTCGCCGGGTCGGTGCCCGCGAACGGGCTGGCGCCGGTGCCGATGACCCGGGCGAGCAGCCGGGGCCCGGCGGCCGTGTCCGTACCGCCCTGCGCGCCGGTCGCGGCGGCGCCGACGGCGGCCAGCACGGGTACGGCGGCGGGCAGTTCGGCCGTGTCGGTGTCGTCGTCGTCCGCGTCGGGGTCGAGGCCGGGACCGTCCAGGGTCCAGGCGGGGGCCGGGTGCTGGGTGAGGTCGTCTGCGGCGCGGAGCAGTTCGGTGACCTGGTCGTACTGCTGGTCGCTGAGCCGCTGGAGTTCGACGGTGAGGTGCAGGCCGGGGATGGCCGCCTGGCCGGTGGCCGGGAGGGTCCAGCGGGCGACGGGGCCGGTGCCGCGTTCGGGGGCGCGGGTGATGACGGCGACGCAGGTGCGCGGCCGGGCGTCGAGCAGGCGGCCGAGTTCGGCGGGGACCTCGCCGCCGGGCTGCTGGGCGCAGAGCACGATCTCGGGGGTCCAGGACTCGTCGGCCTGGCCCCGGCTGCGGGCGTCGCGCGGGCTGGCGGCCTCGGCGGCGACCAGGGTGGCGCGGGCCTTGGCGGTGCGCGGGCCGAGGGCGGCGAGCGCGGCCTCCAGGGTGGGGTGGCGGTGGATGCGTTCGGCGGCCGGGCCGCTGATCGGCATCTCCTCGGCGAGGTCGACCAGGTGCAGGTGGAGCCGGTCGGCGAGCGGGCTGTGCGCGAGTTCGACGGCGAGGGTGCGCAGGATGTCGCGGGCGTCGTCGGGGTGGCCGGAGAGGTGGAGCAGCCGGACGGCCTCCAGGTCGGCGAGGACGACCGAGCCGTCGGGCGAGGTGCCGAGGGTGACCAGGGCGGGGTAGGGCGCGGCGGTCTTGCGGGCCTGGGCGGCGCTGAGCAGGTCACCGGAGTCGAGGCTGCACCACCAGACGTTGGCGGCGTGCGCGGCGCGGAACGGCGCGATCGGGGTGGCCGGGCCGGAGAGGTGCAGTTCGATGGTGTGGCCGGGGGTGATCCGGGCGGCGACGATGGCGGGCAGGCGCTTGCCGCCGCGCACGGTGTTGCGGGCCATGGTGCGCAGGGCGCGGTCGAGCAGGTCGAGGCCGGCGTCGTCCTGACGGGCCCTGAGCTCGTTCTCGAAGGCGGCGGCCTCGGCGTCGGGCATGGTGATGCGGTGCCGGGGGCGGCGGGCGCGCAACTGGGTGCCGCGCTTGTGGGCGACGGTGCCGACCATGACGGCGGCGAGCAGGACACCGACGGTGGAGGCGGTGAGGGCGATGGAGTAGTCGTCACCGGCGGCCGGTTCGGCGTGCGCGGCGGGGGCGGGCGCATGGGCGGGCGCGTGGGTGGGCGCCGGGGTGACGGGCTGGGACGCGGCCGGGGTCGGCGCGGGGGCGGGAGTGGCGGGCGCCTGGTCGGCCGGCGGCTGGCCGGTCGACGGAGCCGGCTGCGGCGCCGGAGCGGGCGCGGGCTCGGACGGAGGAGCAGGCGAAGGAGCGGGCGCGGGAGCGGCCGCCCCCGGCACCGTGAGCACCATCCCGGGCACCAGCACGTCCGGATCGGTCAGCCGTTCTCCGTCCGGCGCCTGGGCGCCCTTGTTCGCCTCGAAGAGCTTCGGCCACGCCTCGGCGTCCCCCAACTCCCTCTGGGCGATGACGGACAGGCTGTCCCCGCCCTGGACGGTCACCGTCGCATGCCCACCCGCACCCGGCTCCGTCCCGGCCTGCGGCACCTGGGCCGACCCGGCACCGGAAGCAGGGGCGGGCGCGGGCTCGGACGAAGGAGCAGGCGTCGGAGCAGGCGAAGGCGCCGACCCGTCCGCCTTCGCGTCCCCCGGCATCAGCAGCGCCCACCCCGGCTGGATCGGCCGGTCGGCGTCGAAGCGGATGCCTGAATCGTCCATCACCCGGCCGTCGTTGAGCTTGGCGATCTCCACCCACCGTTCACCGGAGCCCAGTTGGCGTTCGGCGATGGACCACAGGCTGTCGGCGGGCCGGCTGTCCCGCACGGTGTACGTGGGGTTCTGCTCGGCGGCGGGCGCCAGCGCGGGCGCGGCCTGGGCGGCGGGCAGGGCGGCGCGCTGCACTCCGGCCGCCAACTCCGCCGGGGCGGTGGCGGTGTGGGCCGGGGTGGCGGCGAAGGCCGAGCCGGCCACCGGCATCAGCGCGAACACCGAGCCGACCAGACCGGCCGCCATCCGCTGGCTCCAGCCGAAGGCGGGGATGCGGCGGGCGATCCGGCCGCGCAGCTGCGCGGGGATCTCCAGCAGGACGGCGAACGCGAAGCAGCCCCAGGCGAGCCAGCCGACCACGACCAGCAGCCAGAGGAACAGCCGTCCGTCGTCCGGGCCGGTGAGCGCCTGGCCGACGCCGTCCGGCGCGACGTCGCCCATCGCGGCGACCGCACGGGTGCCGTAGAGCAGCAGCGCGGGGACGCCGAGCAGCAGGGCGAGCAGGGTGACCAGCGCGGCGAGCGCGGTGATCAGGGCTGCGCCGCGGCCGCGCCCGCGCGGTGGGCGGGGCGCCGGGGCGGCGGGGCGGCCGGCGGCCCGGTGTCCGGTGTGGGCCCGGCCGTTGGCGCTCCGGGCCTGGTCCTTGGCGCCCGGGCTCCGGCCCTTGGCGGTTCGAGCCCGGCCCGGGGCGGTTCGGGCCTGGTCCTTGGCACGTGGCGCGGCCATCAGTCGGTCTCCGCTTTCTCGACTCCGTGGACGAGGGTCGCACTGCCCTTGCCCGTTACCTTCCGCTCCCCGAGCGCGCCCAGCAGGACGGGCCGGTAGTCGGCCCGCACGGTGACGGTGACGACCTTGCCGTCGCCGGAGAACTCGACCTCGCCCGCCTGGAGGCCGTACAGGGCCAGGTAGGCGTCGGCGGCCTGCCGGACGTAGTCCTGCTGGATTTTGAAGCCCTTCCCCTGGAGGACGGCGGCCTGGTCGAGCTGCTGTCCGCCGACCCGCGCGGCCTCCTGGGCGTAGGCGTCGGTGCGTTCGGCGACCCGCAACCGGCCGCCGGCGTCGATCACCAGGGCGATGACGAGCACGACGTAGGCCGCGCAGATCGCCACGAAGAGGGCGACCGCGCCCCGGTCGGAGCGGCGTCGGCGCCGCGCCCTGACAGGCACTCCCATCCCCCCTGCCCCTCCCGCACCTCGTCCGCCCCACCGGCCCCCACCGGGCGCCGGCCGGTCCCGTCGCGTCATCCCCCGTGCGCTCTCCGCTTGCGTCTCCCCCGCGCGGGCCGTCCCCAATCCCCCGTCGTGGCCCGTGTCCCGCCGGGTGCCGCCCCGGGCCGTCATGTGCCCCGGTAGCGGTCCACCACGGAGGTGAACTCGCCGACGAGGTGCTTCGTCACGGGTACGCCGGACGGTCCGCCGAGCAGGTCCGCCAGTTCGACGTCGCACACCACGGTGACCTTGACGGTCGTGACGGCGCCGCCGGGCAGGTCCAGTCGGCCGGGCACGACCTGGACGTCCCCGTTGCGGCAGGAAACGCCCTGCTGGCGCAGCGTCGCGAGGGCCGAGTCCCGGCCCGGCTGCGTCATCCCGTCGACGCTGCGCTGCAGCGAGGCGGTGCGGGCGCCGGCCCGGGCGGCGGCCTCGACCGTACCGGCCGTGGTCTGCACCCGCCCGGCGGCGATGGCCACCAGGACCAGCCCGACCACCGGGGGCACGACGATCGCCGCCTCGATGGCGACGGCGCCGCCGTCGCTCCGCCGGACCGGCCACCACCGGGGCCGGCGCGCGGAACGGCGCTCGGCCCGGGGCGCGCAACGGCGCTCGGAACCACGCTCGGCGCACGGCGCCGGCCACCAGTCGGCCCTGGTCCGCCGTCTCACGGCGCCACCGCCACCGGCGGGACGAAGTGCTCCCGCGGCGCCTCGGCGAACTGCGTGAGGGCGGGCGCCGACAGCCCGGGTATCAGCAGCGGCGGGCGCACCGCCACCGTGACCCGGACCACTTCGGGCGTGCTGCCGTCGGTCGTCACCGTGTACGAGTGCACGCCCTGCCGGTCGAGGAAGTCCCTGGCCTGTCGGCGCGCCGCCTCGTTCTTCACCTCGTCCGTCGCGTTGCCCTGGATCCGGCCGGCGTCCACGCCCTCGCGGGCGGCGGTGAGCGCGAGCTGGCGGTCGTACCACAGCAGCGCGGCCTGGACGACGAGCATCAGGAGCACCAGGACGACCGGGAAGACGATGGCGAGGCTCACGCTCATCGACCCCCGGTCGCCGCGGCGGCGAGGTCGGTGCGTCACTTGGTGGCGCCTCCCGCGCCCGCACCCGGCATGTTCGGGTCCTGCTGCACCTTCTGCACGACCTTGTCCTTCAGCAGGTACAACGCGGTCGCGACGGCGCCCGCGACGAAGACCAACGCGATGATGGCGAGGGCGAGTTCGATGCTGATCGCGCCGCGGTCGCCGCGCGCGCGGGCGGCCCGCAGCCGGCCGAGCCGCAGGGTGAACAGCAGCAGGGCGAACTGCACGGGCAGCAGGACGGGCCGGATCAGCCGGCCTGCCAGGTGGACGAGTCGGACGGTCATTCGGGTCTCCCGGGGTGGAGTGCGGTGTGGTGCCAGATGCCCTGTGAGGAGGGTCAGTTGAGCATCTGGTGGAGTGCGGGGAAGACGATCAGGACGGTCATCAGCAGGGTGAGGGCAGCTCCGGGTGCGACCATCCGCTCGCTGTCGGCGTTGGCGCGGGCGAGGTCCTCGGCGAGCAGCTCGCCGCGCAGGCCCTTGGCGCGCGCCCGCAGGGTGTCGTACACGGCGGCGCCGTCGGTGCCGGACAGCCGCATGATGTCCGCCACGTCCTGCAGCGGACTGAGCCCCAACTCCTCGGCCAGCGCGTCGAGTCCGGCCCAGGGCGGGAGCCGGTCGGTGGCGGCGCGGTCGAGGGCGTCGCGGATGCGCCGGAACACGGTGCCGCGCCCGACCGCGGCGGCGCGGCGCAGCGCCTCGGCGGGCCCGCAGTCGGCAGCCCGTTCCAAGGCGACGAGTTCGAGGTAGGCGGCGATGCCGTGCAGGTACTCGCTGCGCGCCTCCTTGGCCTCGCCGCGCACGATGCCGTCGGGGACGAACCAGAGCAGGCCGGCCAGCAGCGGCCCGGCCAGCAGCGGCAGGGCGAAGGGCAGGCCGATGTCCATCAGCACGGCCATCGCGCCCAGGTAGGCGGGCAGCAGCAGGCCGATCGCGGCGAACAGCAGCTTGTGCACCATGAACCGGGCCGGGGCGCGGCCGATCAGGGCGAGTTCGCGGTGCGGCAGGGACACTCCGCGCAGGCCGATCGAGCGCTCGCCGATCCGGTCGTACCAGCGCGGCCGCTCGTCCGGGTCCGCGGCCCGTTCGGCGGGGGTGCGGTGCAGCCGGTCCAGGGCCTGGCGCAGGTCGGGCGGCGCGGGCCGCAGTTCGGCGATCAGCAGGGCGACGCCGCCGGCGGCGACGGCCCCGGCCAGCACGGACCAGGGGGAGATCACCGGACCTCCCCGAGCTGCTGGAGCGCCTCGTCCTCGCGCGCCGGGGCGCGGCGCCCGGCCTTGCCGCGCCGGTCGGGCGCCAGCAGCCGGGGCACCGGCGGGTGCGAGGCGAGGGCGCGCATCCAGGCGATGATCGCGACGAACAGGGCGGCGACGACGGCGAGCACGATCTGGCCGAGCAGCGTGCCGTACGGCCGGGTGTACTCGGTGTTGAAGGAGCCGACCGTGACGACCAGCACGATGATGCCGACCAGCCAGCGGATGGTGGTGCGGTGCTTGGCCCGGTCGGCCTCGATGGCGCGGCGCTGGCGGACCTCCTCGCGCACCGAGTCGGCCATGTCGGCCAGTGCCCGGGCCAGGCCGGGGCCACTGTCACCGGAGCGCAGCACGAGCGCGGCGAGCACCTTGTCGGCGGTGGCGTCGGCGACGCTGTCGGCGAAGGCCTGGAGCGCCTCCTCGGGCCGCCAGCGGGCCTGGAGCCGAGCGGCCAGTTCGCCGATCTCCTCCTCCAGGGCGGCGGGGGCGGTGCGGCGGCTGGTGACGATGGCCTGGTTGAGGCCGACGCCGAGCAGCAGCACGTCGGCGATGCGCTGGGTCCACTCGGACAGCGCCTCCAGGCGTTCGATCCGGCGGTTGTCCGGGCGGGTGGTGTCGAACAACCAGGGCAGGCCGAACACGGCCAGCGGCACCAGCAGGGCGGCCAGCGGGATGCCGGTGAACAGCCAGGCGAGCGGGGCGCCGGCGAGCGCGAGCGGCAGCTGGATCCGGCGCAGCCGGGCGACCCGGGCCGAGGCGGCGCCGGGGGCGCCGTACCAGAAGACGTGGGCGCGGCCGGCCAGCGGGGTGCTCCGCTCCGGGGTCTCGTCCTCGTCCGCCGGGTCGCTGCCGCGGGCCCAGGCCACCAGGGCGACCAGGCCGCCCGCGACGGCCAGCCCGCACAGGGCGAACAGCAGCATCATCGCGCGCCACCGCCGATCCGCAGCTGCAGCGGGGCGGCCCAGCCGCCGTAGCGGGAGCCGAGCAGGGCGGCGTCGAAGCCGGCCCGGCGCAGGTCGTCCAGGCACTGCGGCGGGGTGTGCGGGACGGCCCGCGGCTCGCCGAGGTCCACCCGGGGGCCGAACACGGTGTTCAGCGCGGGCCGGCCGCTCTCGCCGAGGCCGGCGACCTCCAGGACGTGGGAGACGAAGCGGTGCCGGCGGCCGCCGACGGCGGTCTCGTCGACCATGGCGACATGCACGATGAGGTCCAGGGCGTTGGCGGTGAGCCGGTAGGCGAGCGAGTCGGTCATGTGCGAGCCGTACTCCAGGCAGAGTTCGGCGATGCGGTCGACAACCATGTGCGGGCCGCGGGCGTGCAGGGTGCACATCGAGCCGCCCTCGCCGTTGGTCATGACCCGCAGCATCGGGACGACCTCGCCGGATCGGACCTCGCCGACGATGATCCGGGACAGCGTCATCCGCAGCGCCGCCGGGATGAGGTCGCCGATCGTCAACTCGCCTGCCAGGCGGCCCTCGACGCGTTCGCCGTTGCCCTCGCGGGCCTCCATCGGGACGACCTGGCGCAGGTGGCCGAGAGTGTGCAGCCACAGCTCGAACTCCGACTCCAGGGTGCCGATCCGCTCGTCCGGCGGGATCTCGGCGGCCATCGCGCGCAGCAGGCTGGTCTTGCCGACGCCCTGGGTGCCGGTGATCATCACGTTCTTCCGGGCCCGGATCGCGGCGGCCAGGAACGCGGCCAAGGTGCTGTCCAGGGTGCCGAGTTCGACCATCTCGGGCAGCGTCGCCGAGGCCACCCGGTGGCGCCGGATCGCCACGTACGGGCGGGGCGTCACCTCGGTGAGCGCCTGGAGGCGCATGCCGCCCTCCAGGCGCAGCGCGAGGGTCGGGCTGGCGGTGGACAGGCTGCGCTCGCCGCCGCCGTGCTGGCGGGCCAGGTCCTGGAGCAGTTCGACGAGTTCGGCGTCGCTCTCGGCCACCGGCGGTACCTGGCGCAGGGGTTGGTGCACCCGGGAGACCCAGACGTCGTCGCAGCCGTTGATCAGGATGTTCTCGATCTCCGGGTCGTCCAGGTAGGGCTGGAGCCGCCCGGCCCGGAACAGCAGGTCGAAGACGGCCTCGGCGAGCGCGCGGTCCTGCTCCCGGGTGGGCGGGATGCCGTGGGTCTGCGCGTAGGCGTCGGACCAGCGGGCGACCGCCTCCTCGATCAGCGCGCGGCCGCGCTGGCGGCGGGTGGCGCGGTCCGGTTCGGCGCCCGAGGTGGCGGTCAACCGGGTGATCTGCTGGTGCAGTTCGGCCGCGACCTGGCGCTTCAGCTCGCGGGCGACCTGCGGGTCGACGGCCGGCCGGGTGGCGGCGCCGCGCAGGTCGAGCGAGGGCAGCTGGGAGGGCACGGCGGTGGGCGTGGCCGCGCCGCCCGGCTGGACGTACGGCGGCGGCGCGGGCTGCGGGGCGACGGGGCCCGGCCGGTAGGCCTGGGGCGGGGCGGCCGCCTGCGTCTGGGCCTGTGTCGGGGCCTGGGCCTGGGCCTGGGCCGGGGTGGCCCAGGGCAGCGCGGCCGGGTCGGCCGCGGGGTGCTGGTGCAGGGGGCTACCGCGCACGGAGCACCTCCCCGGGGTTGTACGGCTGCGGACCGTTCGGGTGTGCCTGATCGGGTGTCACGGCGGGCTGCTGGAGCGGGTAGCGGCCGTCGTCCTCGGGCTCCGGACGGACGTACGCGCCCTGCTGGTCGTACGGGGCCCCACCCTGCTGGTCGTACGGGCCGAACCCGCCCTGCTGGTCGTACGGGCTGAACCCGGTCTGCTGGTCGTACGCGACGTAGCCGCCCTGCGGCCCGTACGGCGACTGCGGCTGCGACTGCTGCGGCTGCTGGACGTGCCCCGGGAACGGCGCCGGAGCGGCCGGCTGGGGGGCCAGCCCGGCCAGCGGCGCCACCGGGCCGGTGGTGATCACCGGCCCGACCGGCTGCGGCGGGGAGTACGAGGGCTGCTCCCCCTCCACCGGCCGGTACGCCGTCGGCGCGGCCGCCTGCGGGGTCGGCACCGGGGGCTGGGCGTGCACCGCGGTCGGGGGCTGGGGCTGGGGCTCGGTCCGGGCCGCGGCGGTGAGCTGGGCCGGGACGGGCGCGGCGGTCGGCGCGAGCCGCTGGCGACGGCGGCGGACCAGCAGTTGCACCTCGTCCGCCGCCGAACGCGCCGTCCGCATCAGCTCCGAGCGGATGAACCGCCGGTCGGTGATGTCACCGCCGTCGGAGAGCACCCGGGCCGTGCGGGTGGCGTGCGGCAGCAGCCCCAGCACCGGCAGGCCGAACTCGCGCGACACCTCCGGTCCCGAGTACGGCCCCTCGGCGACCAGCAGCAGTCCGAGCGCGTCCACCCCGGTGCCGGCCGTGGCGAGGTCCTCGGCGAGCGCGGACAGCCGGGGCCGGGCCGAGCTCAGGCCGCGCAGCGTGGTGCGGACGGTCACCGCGACCACGTCCGCCCGGCGGGCCAGCACGGCGCTCACGCCGGTGGCGCCGGAGCGGCCGAGGTCCACGATGACGTCGTAGCCCTGCGGTTCGAGGCCGTGCAGCAGGTCGACGAGCGGCTCCCAGGTGTAGGCGAGACCCGGGGCCTGGGTGGGGTCGGTCAGCCCGGGCAGCAGCAGCCGCTCGGCGGTGCCCTCGGGCGAGAGGTCGATCAGCTGCTCCCAGATGGTCGCGGCGAGCAGTCCGCGCCGGTCGGCGACGGCCAGGTTGCGCAGCCCGTACACCGCGTCGACCCGGCCCTCCAGGGCGCCCGCGAGCACCGCGCCGCCGTCCGGGTCGGCCTCCACCAGCAGGACCCGCCGTCCGGGTTCCAGCGGCCAGGCCAGCAGCAGGGCCAGGGCAGCCGTGGTCGCGCCGGGCGCGCCCGGGCCGCCAGCCACCGCGATCACCGCCATCAGGCGCCACCCGCCCCGGTCGGGGGCGCGGGGGCCGTGGCAGCGCCGGAGGCGGTTCCGGTCGCCGGGGCCGTCGGCGCGGCGCTGCCGCCGGTACCCGCACCGGCGGTCCCGGTCGCGCCGCCCGCCGCGGCGGCGCGCGGGGCCAGCAGGACCTGGATCCGGCCGCCGGCCACCCACTGCGCCAGCCGGGGGCCGTCCGCCGCGCCGACGGCCACGTCGATCACCTGGCTGCCGTCGGTGTCCACCCGGCCGACCGTGATGACCGTCGCGGGCATCGAGTCGGCCTTGGTGTTGTCCGGGGTGTAGACCACGACGATCTGCAGCCCCGGCTGGAGCCGGGTGGCGGGCAGTTGGCTGTGCTTGGCCGAGACGCCGACCACGATCTGGCCGGGCTGCACCGCCAGGGTCTGCGCGACGTCGCCCCTGGTGAGCATCGCGCCGCGCTTGAGGTCGGTGGCGGCCCGCATGCCGACCGCCTTGTCCCGTTCGGTGGCGGACAGCGGCCGCAGCGCCGGATCGCCGGCGATCCGGGCCACCACCAGGTCGTCGTCGGTGATCACCTGCCCCCACGGGATGTCCCGGGCCAGCGCCAGCACGGCGACCCGCTGGCCGGTGCTGTTGTAGAGCACCGCGCCGCCCAGACCGCCGGCGGCGATCAGCGCGACGGCCATCGCCAGCACCGCCGGGCGCCGCCGCCGGGCCCGCAGCGTCCGGCCGGGGACGTGCGGGGCGGCGCGCCCCTTGCCCTTGCCCGCACCGCTGCCCGGGGCCTCGCCCGGCCCCTGCCCCTGGTCCGGGACCGCCACGGACACCGCGGCCCCTGCGGGTGTGCCGGATCCCGGCGTCGCGAACGTACGGTTCTCCACCGGGTTCCGCCCTTCCCTCGTGCTCGTTCCGGATCGTCGGTACTGGGTTCTCGGTGCTCGGGTCGTCACCGCTCGGGCCGCCGGTGCCCGGGCTTCGGTGCCGTGGTCGCGTGCGGCCGGCCGCCGGCGCCCCCCGGCCGGGCCGCGGGGCATCGGACGTCCGCCGCCGCCGGGTCAGTTGAGGACCTGCACCTCGGCGACCTTGAGCGTGAAGTTCGAGGACTGCGGCATCTTGACGTCGAAGGTCTTCGCGTTCGGCCCCGTGACCACGACCTCGCCCACCCAGTTCGCCGTCACCGTGCCGTCGAAGACGCCGCTCTTCCTGGTGCCCGAGCCCACGGCGAACTCGTAGCCGCAGTCCGGGGACTTGGCGGCGCCGTACTTGGGGTCGTACGGCGTCCCGGCCTTGTCGCAGGTCACGGAGACGCCGCTGTCGAAGACCCAGGTCACGCCCCTCAGCACCGGTGTGACGGTGACCGAGGCGCCCGGGACGGACAGCGTCTTGGGCGCGGGCGCCGCCACGCCGTCCAGCCAGAGCCAGACCGGCGCCTTCACCACCGCCGTGCCCTTGGGTGCGACGCCCGCCGTCGGCTTCGGGAAGCGCATCTCGTGGGCGAAGCCGAAGCCGACGTCCACCAGGTTCAGCGCCGGCGGCCCGGCCGGCGAGGTGGCCTCGAACACGATCTCGGCGCCGTCCTGGCCGCCGCCCGTCTGCGGGCAGACCTTCGAGTAGAGCGCGCCCTCGGACGGCTTGTGGCCCTGCCACGCCGGGTCGCCCTCGGGGAGCGGGTTGTCCAGCGGGCGGAAGTAGCACCCGACGCCGCTGTTGAACCAGCCGCGCTCCGGGTCGTGGCAGGGCCACTGCTGGTCGTGGTAGCTGCACAGCAGCGGCCCGTCGCTCGTACCGCCCCCGCCGCCACCGCCGGGCTGCGACGGTCCGGGTTTCGGTTTCGTGCCACCGGTGTTGACCCCGGAGCAGATCACGTCCGGGTAACACTGTTCGGCACCTCCGCCCGGCGGTTCGTCCGCCGCCGCCGACACCGCCGAGGCCAACAGCAACCCGGCGGACAACGGCGCGAGGATCGCGAATCGCCGGGCCGGTTTACGCGTGTTCAGCATGCCCGGTCCACCTCCCGCTTGAAGTCGTAGATCAGCCAACGTGCTTGGAACCAGCGCAGGGACGCGGTCGCGACGTAGCGGTTCAGTCGGTCGCCCGGATCCTTTGCCACCTGGGTGACGGCGTCGACGCGGTGCCATCCCGACACGTCGACGCAGTCCTCGATCACGGCGGTCTGCGGATCGGCTTTCAGGTCAATGGCCTTGACCACCGCCGAATTGCGCGGCGTTCCGGTCATCACCAGTTTGGCGTCGCGAAGTTGGCGGAGACTGACCAGGGTGTCGGTAAGGGCCCGCCCGGAAGAGTACGTCTCCAGAGCGAATCCGTCCGAATCCGACCGCCCGAATGCCTCGGTCTGGGCCTGCCACCAGTCCTGATACGTCTTCAGGGCCAGCCGCCCCATGGCACCTTCCGGCCCGTCCGTCGGCGCGATCGAGGTGTTTACCGAACCACCCGAAGGAGGTACCGGATCCACTCCCGCGACACTGGGCGCAGCCGTTCCGAGCCGATCGACGGAACCACCGGCACCGCCGCTCGCACAGGCTCCGAGGAGCAACACCAGAACCACCCCACCGACCCCAACCGCCCCAGGGCGCAACACATTTCCGCGCTGCCGCATCGCCCCACCTCGTCGCGACCGACCGATTCGTGATCCGTGGCCGCCGGAAGAATTCCGTCGTCCCGCAGGTGTTTCCGCTGGGGATCGATTCTTCGCCAACCCACCCCATCACGGCAACACCTCAGGCCACCTGACCTTACGCGGAAGGCGGTTCCGTCGGGGCACTTTCCCGCCACAGAACGGCCAACAGTTCTTCGGAAAGCGACAATCCGGCCAATGCGCCCCGAACCGCGGCCCGATTGCGCATCAACAGGCGCCCGCCCTGCGGCGGAACGAGCAGGCGCGCGCCCGGCGCACCCGAACCACCCGGCGCTTCGCCCCCGTCGAGCAGCGCGGCGACGGACGGCTGGAGATCCAGCGGGGCGACGGCCGCCGGGGCGCCCGGGACACCCTGCCGCAGCACGGTGGTCAGGGCATGGCTGAACGAGCCCTCACCACCCGGCAGTACGGCGTCCCGGCCGCGTCTGCCCGGGGTGTACCGGCCGACCCGGCCCCACAGCGGGACACGCGGGTAGGCCAGCAGTTCGCCCGCGCCGTCCTCGCCGCCGCCGCGCTCCAACGCCGCCCAGGTGTCCCGGTCGGCCACCGCGTCGACCAGCAGCAGGGCCTCCTCGTGGCCACCGTGCACCATCGCGCTGACCACCCAGTCCCAGGCCAGGCCGCGCCGGTAGGCGTTGTCGGCGGTACTGCCGCCGGTCACCAGGGCGAGCCGCCGCCCGCGCGGATCGACCGCCAACTGACCGACCAGGCAGACCACCAGCCACCGGCCCGGGTGCTGGGCGGCCTCCCGGACGGCGGTGAGCATCGCGTTGGCGTCCGCGTCCGGCGCCACCTCGGTGACCCGGCAGCCGGCCGCGCCGACGTCGAAGCACATCCCGGGCAGCACCCGCGCGAGCAGCCGGGCGCCGTCCGGCGCCAGCGCCGAGCCCCCGAAGCCCCGATCGGGCCCGCCGTTCGCCCCGATCACCACCAGGTCGACCCCGCCCGCCATCCGCACGCCCCCTCCCATGCCGGCCCCGGCGCACCCGGGGCCGCCCGCCGCGCCCGCCGCTGCCGTGGTGCGCAGGGGCGCGTACCGTACCGCCGCCGGGCAGGCTACCGCCCCGGGCGGCCGCCGACGGGGCTCCCGGCCCGTCCGCTCAGGGACCATGGGCCCTATCGGCGCGCGCGCCGACCGGAGGACGATCGGACGCATGGAGCGTGAGGACCGTGTGGAGACCCTGAGCGAGGCCGAGTGCCTGCGGCTGCTCAGCACCGTGCCCGTCGGGCGCGTGGTGTACACCGAGCACGCGCTGCCGGCCGTGCTACCGGTCTCCTTCGAGGTCCTGGACGGGCGGTTGGTGCTCGCCGTGCGCCGGGGAAGTGCCACCGCGCGCGGGCTTGACGGCACCGTGGTGGCCTTCCAGGCGGACCTGCTGGACCCGGTCACCCGGACGGGCTGGAGCGTGCTGGTCCACGGCCGGGCGGACGTGGTGCGCGAGCCCGAGCAGGTGCGGCGGGTGCTGCGGTCCGGCCTGCGGCCGTGGGTGGGGGACCCGGAGCCGCTGTTCGTCGCGCTGGTGCCGGAACTGGTCAGCGGCCGGCGGCTGTTCCCGACCGGGCAGGACGCGCTGGGGCGCGGGGCGCTGCGGTCCTGAAACACCCACAGGGCCGCCGCGCCCTCGGGTTCCCGGGTTCCCGCGTTCCCGGGTTCCCGCGTTCCCGGGTTCCCGTGTTCCCGGTTCCGCACCGCTGACAGATACCGGCGGGTACGCATACGCTTCCGGCGTCCTGACCCCTCCCCCAGGAGCGCACCGTGACGAGCTTCGCCTCCCTCGCCGATCTGACCGCCGCCGTCGGCACCGAACTGGGCACCAGCGAGTGGCACACCATCGGGCAGCGGCAGATCGACCTGTTCGCCGAGGCGACCGGCGACCACCAGTGGATCCACGTGGACCCGGAGCGGGCCAAGGAGAGCCAGTTCGGCTCGACCATCGCGCACGGCTACCTGACCCAGTCGATGATCCCGGTGCTGGCGAAGGAGTGCTACGGCGTCGAGGGCGTGCGCATGGCGCTGAACTACGGCTCGGAGAAGGTGCGCTTCCCGGCGCCGGTGCCGGTGGGCACCGCGATCCGGGCCACCGCCGAACTGGTCTCGGCCACCGAGGTGCCGGGCGGGGTCCAGGCGGTGGTGCGGTTCACGATCACCAGCGCGGAGAGCGCCAAGCCGCACTGCGTCGCGGAGACGATCACCCGCTTCTACGCGTAGCGGCACCGGGCGGTGGCCCCGGGCGCGCGACCGGGCGGGGTACGCCGATTGGCCCGCGCGGGGCCGCTCACCAGGTCCGGACGGCCCATGACGAGTAGTCTCCGACGAGATGGTTGTCGTATCGCAGCGGCCCCACCAGTCGCCCGGATACCCGCCCCGGCATGCCCGGTAGCCGTGACCGTCCTTGGAGGAGCCTTGCCCCGCCCCGCCCCCTGGTTCTCCCGCCTCGCCGGTCTGTCCTCGCAGTTCATCACCCCGCCGACCAACAGCCCGACCACCAGCCCGGCCCTCGGCCCGACCGCGAACCGCACCGGGTCGGGCCTGGCCCGACTGCCCCGCGCGGCCTGGCACCTGGTCCGGGCCGAGGCCTTCGGTGCCGAACCCCGGGGCGAACGGCTGGCCCGGATCCACCGCTCCCCGCAGTTCGCCGACGGCGCCTTCCGCAACCCGCTGCCCACCCGCCGCCTGGTCTACGAGCGCAGCCCGCTGGAGATCACCCGCGCCCAACTGACCGGGGACAAGACCCGCCGGGCACCGACCGCCGCCGTACCCGTGCACCGGCTGCTCCCGGTCGACCTCGCCCTGCCGCCGGACTCCGGACTGCGACTCACCTGGCTCGGCCACGCCACCGTGCTCGCCGAGATCGGCGGGCGGCGGGTCCTGATCGACCCTGTGTGGGGCGAGCGCTGCTCGCCGTTCGCCTGGACGGGGCCCAAACGGCTGCACCCGATGCCGCTGCCACTGTCCGAACTCGGGCCGGTGGACGTGGTGGTGATCTCCCACGACCACTACGACCACCTCGACATGGCCACCATCCGCGCGCTGATCGGGACGGACGCGGTGTTCGCCGTCCCGCTCGGCGTCGGCGCGCACCTGGAGCGCTGGGGAGTACCGACCCGGCGGATCGCCGAACTCGACTGGTGGGAGTCGGCCGAGATCGCCGGGCTCACCCTCACCGCCACCCCGGCCCGGCACTACTGCAGCCGCGGCCCCCGCACCAGCGCGCTGTTCCTCTGGGCGTCCTGGGTGGTGGCCGGCGGCGGGCACCGGATCTTCCACAGCGGGGACACCGGCTACTTCCCGGGCTTCGCCGAGATCGGCCGCCGGCTCGGGCCGTTCGACGCGACGCTGATGCAGGTCGGCGCGTACAGCGACTTCTGGCCCGAGGTGCACATGACGCCCGAGGAGGGCGTCCGGGCCCACCTGGACCTCGGCGGCGATCTGCTGCTGCCGATCCACTGGTGCACCTTCAACCTGGCGACGCACCCCTGGGAGGAGCCCGCCGAACGGGTGGTCGCGGCTGCCCAGGCGCTGGGCGCCCGGCTGGCGGTGCCCCGGCCCGGCAAGCCCTTCGAACCGGTCGACCCGCCCGCGCTGCGGCTGTGGTGGCGCGCGGTCGCGGCCACGCCTCGCGGCATCGAGCCGCTGGTCCGGGACCGCAGCGCGGTGCCGGTCCGGGAGCGGGCGACGGATTTCAGCGAACAGATTTCAAAATCTGTTCGCTGAAATCTGTTATCTGTCTGCTGTTATCTGTTTGCTGTTATCTGTTCGCCCACTTGTCCGCAGCCACCTGTTCGCTGCCACCTGCGGGACGGGGCGGCGGACGGAAGTCCCGCCCACCGCCTGGGCCCAGGACCAACCGCGGCGTCACCCCGCCAGGACGTCCCGCAGTGCGCGGGCCTCCTTGACCAGCCGGCTCGACCCGCCCTGCTCCGCCGCCGCCGTCACCTCGGCCACCGGCCCCCGGGCGCCGGTGCGCCGGGCGCAGTCCGCCGCGAGGGCGAGCAGGTCGCCGAGGCCCCGGGCGGGTGTGCCCTCGCCGCCCAGCAGGGCCGGCAGCGCGGGCCCGAGCACGGACCAGACCGTGCCGTAGGCGCCCGTCCCGGCGGCCAGGGTGAGCGCCGCCGCGAGCCGGTTGGGCTTCACCGCGCCGCAGTCGACCAGCGCGGCGAGCTCGCGGCCGAGCTGCGCGCCGTCCAGCTCGCCGCGGGCGGCGAGCACCAGCAGGGCGTCGACGGCCGCCGTCCGGTCCTCGGTGTGCCGGGCGCCCAGGCCGTAGGCCAGCGCCAGGTGCAGGGCGAGCCCGGCCGGGCCGCCGGCCTCGGCGAGGGCGGGCAGCAGCCGGCCCGCGCCGCGCTCGTCCCGGTCGGCGCCGGCGGCGAAGTGGTCGAGCCACCGGGCCGCCAGTTCCTCCCGGTGCCAGGGGAGCATCGCGGCCCAGTGCGCCGTGGGCCGCCACGTCCAGTCGCCCACCTTGCGGGCCCGGGCCACGCTCGGCTCGGTGCCCTCCAGCAGCGCCCGGAACTCGGGGGCGAGCCGCTCGCCGTCCGGGCCCTTCGGGCCGGCTCCGATACCGGGTTGGGCGACGGCCACCCGCCGGACGTCCTCCCACCAACGGTCCGCGTACTGGTGGCCGTGCTTCGAACCCCGGCCGGGGGCGAACAGCACCCGCTCGGACGGCTGGTCGGGCAGGCCGCCGGTGCGCAGCCACTGGGCGGCCCACCGCCCGGACGGCGAGGTGAGCGCCTCGGCGGCGCGCAGCACCCCGGCGTCGGCGCGGGGGCCGACCCGCAGCAGGGCCGCGCACAGGTCGGCCCGGCCGGGGGTGATGCCCGCCGTCTGGTACCCGGCGAGGCGTTCGACCAGCGTGCCGGGGTCGATCGCGCCGGTGGTGTCGGTCGGGGTGGCCAGCAGGTAGGGCGGCCGGTTCGCGGTCACCTGCCAGGCGGCCTCCTCCAGCCGGGCGGCGAGGGCGGTACCCTGCGCGGTGTTGTTCTGGCCGCGCAGCGGGGAGCGCTTCTTCTTGCCCCCGAGGAAGTCCCAGGCCCGGTACGGCGGCGTCTCGCCCGCCACCGCGGCCACGACGTAGAGGACGTCCCGGGGCGAGCAGTCGCGCCAGCGGTCGACGCCGCTCCACGGGTGGACCCGCCGGACCGGCTCCAGTGCCTCGGCGAGCGCCGCCCGGTCCTGGTGGGCCTGGCGGACCAGACCGTCCAGCACGCGCTCGAAGACCGTCGGCTCCGGCTCGTCGGCGGCGAGCAGGGCGGACAGCTCCTGCGCGAGTTCGGCCGCCGAGGCGATCGGCGGGCCGAGCGGGAGGGGCTGGGGGGCGGGCGGGAGGAGCTCGTTCCACCCGGTGTCCGGGTCGTCGTCGCCGTCGCCACCGACCGGCGCGCCGAACAGTTCGCCGGCGCGCTGGTGGTGAGCGGGGTTCAGCACCTCGGCGGCGAGCCGCAGTTCGGGCAGGACGGCCTCCCCGGCCGCGCGCAGGTGCCGGGCCACCACGTTCAACGCCCGCTCCTGGACGGCCTGGTCCGGGTGCCCGAACGCCTCGGCGGCCGCGAGCACCACCGGCCCGGACCGCCCGGGCTCGCGCCGGGCCGCCCGCTCCAGCCAGCCGAGTTGGGCGCGGACGAGCTTCTTCTCGGCCCGGAACAGCACCACCGCGGAGGACTCGACCAGCACCTCGGGTTCGATCAGCCCGGCCTCGTCCAGCCCGGCGAGCACCTCCAACTACACGGCGTCCTGTCGGGCGCCGGCCTATCC
>NZ_JBHXTQ010000044.1:0-64995 GCF_042677305.1 Kitasatospora sp. NPDC127121
AGGGGGGACCCTGTGGGAGAGTAGGACGCCGCCGAACAATCATTCACAGAGAACCCCCATCCGGGAAACCGGATGGGGGTTCTTTGCATTTCCGGTGACGTATCGTCGGGGCATGGACGATCAGACAGCGGTCATTGCGAACAGTGTGCTCCGCCCCGAGCAGCGCGACGGCGCCCTGCGCGTTCTGGCGGACGCCCAGGCGGTGGACGGCCGGGCTGCCGTGTCCGAGCAGGGCCGGCTTCGGCTGCGTTCCTCGGATACGCCGCGCCCCGGCGTGAGCCACTTCATCGAGAGTGAGAACGCCGCCGCCGTCGGTTACGGGCAGCTCGAAGTCCAGGAGGGCTCCGCCGCCAATCCCGCCGCCAACCCCGCCGCCGAGCTGGTGGTCGACCCGGCCGCCCGCGGCCGCGGCCTGGCCCGGCCGCTGGTGGACGCGGTGCTGGCACAGGCCCACCGGGCCGGCCGCGACGCGGTGGACTTCTGGGTGCACGGCGGTCACCCGGCGGCCCGGCACCTGGCCGGCCGGTACGGGGCCGAGCTGGTCCGCGAGCTGCGGCAGATGCGCCGCACCGGGGCGCAGACCGAGGCCGTCGCCGTCCCCGAGGGCGTCGAGCTCCGGACCTTCCGCCCCGGCGAGGACGACGCCGAGTGGCTGCGGTTGAACGCGCTGGCCTTCGCCCACCACCCGGAGCAGGGCTCCTGGACGGAGCGGGACCTGGCCGAGCGGCTGGCCGAGCCCTGGTTCGATCCGGCCGGTTTCTTCCTCGCCACCCGGGGCGGCAAGGTGGTCGGCTTCCACTGGACGAAGGTGCACCCGGCCACCGCCACCGAGCCGGCGCTCGGCGAGGTCTACGTGGTCGGGGTGGACCCGGCCGAGCAGGGCAGCGGTCTCGGCCGTGCCCTGACCGCTGCCGGTCTGCGTCACCTGACCGGTTCGGACGCCGGCGAGCGCGGACTGGAGACGGTCCTGCTCTACGTCGACGCCGACAATCCGGCCGCGGTCCGGGTATATGAACGACTGGGGTTCACCATCCACGAGGTGGACCTCATGTACCGCGTCCAGTGCCGCGCGGACCAGGCGGCCTAGGACCGGACAGGACCTACAGGACCGGGCAGGGCCTAGCGGCTCCGGGCGGTCCGGGGCAAGGGGTCGGACGTCACCGGCCCTTGCCCCGACCGACTCAGCTTTCCTCCTGGCCATGCGGTGTTTACCGTGGATTCAATTGCTGCCGCGAAGATCACAGGATGAAGTCCGTAGTGTCTCGCTCGTGCAGAGTCGACCGCCACGTGCCGGCCGGCCCTGTACGGACCGCGCCCGGCGGGTGGGCGTTGGCCCTGGGCGAGGACGACGGCCCGCAGAGCCATTCGCGTCCGGACGACGTCCTGCTGCTGGAGGAGCTGGAGCCCATGAGCATCCCCCGCCCCGTCTCTGCCTCGCTGTCCCCGCCGGCCAGGATGTCCGGTGCGCTGGGGATACCGCCCGAGCTGCCGGCCGAGGACGAGCAGGAGTTCGACGCACTGCCGCAGGGCCGCTTCCTGGACCGCGAGCGCAGTTGGCTGGCGTTCAACGAGCGGGTCCTGGAACTGGCCGAGGACCCAGGGATCCCGCTGCTGGAGCGGGCCAAGTTCCTCGCCATCTTCGCGAGCAACCTGGACGAGTTCTTCATGGTCCGGGTGGCCGGGCTGAAGCGCCGGATCGCGACGGGCGTCGCCCAGCGCAGCGCGTCCGGCCTCCAGCCGCGCGAGGTGCTGGACCTGATCTGGACCCGCTCGCGTGAGCTGATGGCGCGGCACGCCGCCGCCTTCCAGCAGGAGGTGCTGCCGGACCTCGCCACCGAGGGCATCGAGGTGGTCCGCTGGCCGGAGCTGGCCGAGAAGGAGCAGGCTCGGCTGCACACCCTGTTCCGGCAGAAGATCTTCCCGGTCCTCACCCCGCTGGCGGTCGACCCGGCGCACCCCTTCCCGTACATATCGGGGCTCTCGCTCAACCTGGCCGTGGTGGTGCGCAACCCGGTGTCGGGGCACAAGCACTTCGCCCGGGTGAAGGTGCCGCAGTCGCTGGCCCGCTTCCTGGAGGCCTCGCCGCAGCGTTACGTCCCGCTGGAGGACGTGATGGGCGCGCACCTGGAGGAGCTGTTCCCGGGCATGGAGGTGCTCGCCCACCACGCCTTCCGGGTGACCCGCAACGAGGACCTGGAGGTGGAGGAGGACGACACCGAGAACATCCTCAAGGCCCTGGAGAAGGAGCTGATGCGGCGGCGTTTCGGCCCGCCGGTGCGGCTGGAGGTCGAGGAGTCGATCGATCCCTACATCCTGGACCTGCTGGTGCGGGAGCTGAACATCACCGAGGCGGAGGTCTTCCCGCTGCCCGGTCCGCTCGACCTGACCGGTCTGTTCGGGATCGCCGAACTGGACCGCCCGGAGCTGAAGTACCCGAAGTTCGTGGCGGGCACCGCCCGCGGGCTGACGGACGTCGAGTCGGCGTCCCAGCCGGACATCTTCGCCGCGATGCGCGAGCGGGACGTCCTCCTGCACCACCCGTACGACAGTTTCTCCACCTCGGTGCAGGCCTTCCTGGAGCAGGCCGCCGCCGACCCGGACGTCCTGGCGATCAAGCAGACGCTGTACCGCACCTCCGGCGACTCGCCGATCGTGGACGCGCTGATAGACGCGGCGGAGTCGGGCAAGCAGGTGCTGGTCCTGGTCGAGATCAAGGCGCGCTTCGACGAGCAGGCCAACATCAAGTGGGCCCGCAAGCTGGAGGAGGCCGGCTGCCACGTGGTCTACGGCCTGGTCGGGCTGAAGACGCACTGCAAGCTGTCGCTGGTGGTCCGGCAGGAGGGTGACACCCTGCGCCGCTACTCGCACGTCGGCACCGGCAACTACCACCCGAAGACCGCCCGGCTGTACGAGGACCTGGGGCTGCTGACCTCGGACCCGCAGGTCGGCGCCGACCTCTCGGACCTCTTCAACCGGCTGTCCGGCTACTCGCGCCGGGAGTCCTACCGCCGCCTGCTGACCGCCCCGCGCGGCCTGCGCGACGGGCTGGTCTCCCGGATCCACAACGAGATCGCCCACCACCGGGCCGGCCGGCCGGCGTACGTGAAGCTCAAGGTCAACTCGATCGTCGACGAGGCCGTGATCGACGCGCTGTACCGGGCCTCGCAGGCCGGCGTGCCGGTCGACGTCTGGGTGCGCGGGATCTGTGCGATCCGGCCGGGCGTGCCGGGGCTGAGCGAGAACGTCCGGGTCCGCAGCATCCTGGGCCGCTTCCTGGAGCACTCCCGGGTCTTCGTGTTCGGCAACAACAGCGATCCGGAGGTCTGGATCGGCAGCGCCGACATGATGCACCGCAACCTGGACCGCCGGATCGAGGCGCTGATGCGGATCACCGACCCGGCCCACCGGGCCGAGCTGTCCGGCCTGATCGACCTCGGGATGTCGGACGAGACCGAGTCCTGGCACCTGGGGCAGGACGGCACGTGGACCCGCCACTCGCAGGACGCCGAGGGCCGGCCGCTGCGGCACGTCCAGGATCTGCTGATCGACTCGCGCCTGCGCCGCCGGGCCGCCGCCTCGCGCTGACGCGACCACTGATGCGAGCCGCTGGAACCGCAGGGGACCGGTTCCAGCGGTCGGCCACCAGCCCCGGGGGGACGAACCCGGGGGAACGGGGATCTACCACGCCATGACCGATGCGCCGATGACGGCCCAGGCGGCCGCCACCACGACCGCCGGGGACATCCTCTCCAGCCACCTCACCGCCCAGGCCGGCGCGTTCCTGCGCGCCCTGCCGCTGACGGTGGGCGAGGTCGGCGCCAGACCGGGGACGGCCGCGGTCGTCCCGGCGGCCGGCACCGCCGACCTGCTGCGGGCGGTCCGGCGGATCGGCGGGCTGCTGCACACCTTCGGCTCCGTCTTCGAGCAGGCCTGGGCCCAGGAGTCGCGCACCGAGCTGCGCTGGCTGCTCAACCTGCTGGCGCTGGAGCCCGGTTACGTCCGCCGCTCGGCCCGGCTGCTGGGCGCGCTGGACTCGCTGAGCGGCAGCGATCCGGACGGGACGGGCATGCTGGCCGGGCACGTCGGGGCGCCCAAGGCGCGGGCGCTGCTGGACCGGCAGCTGACCCTGGCCCGGACCAGGGCGCACTCCTCGGTGCTCCAGGAGCTCCGGTCGGCCCGGCTGCACGCGCTGGCGGACCGGATGACGCTGCTGGTCGGCGATGCCCCGCTGCTGGAGTCGGCGGGCGGCCGGGCGCAGGCGGTGCTGCTGCCGCAGGCGGCCGCCGCGTTCACGGCGCTGTCGGCGAGCGCTCAGCAGCTGCCGCTGCACCGGGCCGCCACGCCGTACGGCGGCGACGGGCTGCGCCGGCTGGGCGCCGTCCCGGCGGCGCGCGGCGCGGTGGACGCGGACACGGCGCTGGCGGCCGACGACGCGCCGTGGGCACGGACGCGGATCCTGGTGAAGCGGGCCCGGTACGCGCTGGAGGTGTGCGGTCGCGGGTCCGCCGAACTGGACGAGCTGGACGGGGTGCTGGGCCGGCACCAGGAGGCGGCGGACGCCGCGGTCACCGCGGCCACCGCCGCGCGGACCCCGCGGATCACCCCGGCGACCGCCTACGTGCTGGGCGTGGTGCATGCTGATCAGCGACTGGAGGTGGAGGCGGCGCGGTACGCCTTCGGCCGCCGGTGGCCCGACCTCCCGCCCGGCCCGGACGGCTGGCCGGACCTCCCCCCTGCCGAGGGCTGGGGGCATTCCCCCGCACCACGGACGGCCTGAATTGCGCGATCGCCTGAGCACCGGGCCGGCAGTGGACGCGGCCGCGACCGGGGCGGGGCACGCCCGGGTGATCCTGGCGGCGGGCGCGGTGCTGTGGCTGCCGGGCCGGCCGAAGAAGAGCGGCCGGCTGGGGCGGCCGCGGATCGCGGTGATCCACCGGCCCAAGTACGACGACTGGAGCCTGCCGAAGGGCAAGCTCGACCCGGGGGAGGGGGTCGTCGCGGCGGCGCTGCGCGAGGTGCGCGAGGAGACCGGGTTCGCCTGCCTGCTCGGTCCGGAGCTGCCGGCCCAGCACTACCTGGCGCAGGGCCGGCCGAAGGAGGTGCGCTACTGGGCGGCGGTGCCGTCGAGCGGGGCGTTCCGGCCGAACCGCGAGGTGGACCGGCTGGAGTGGCTGCCCGCCGGGAAGGCCCGTGCCCGGTTGACGCACGACCGCGACCGGTTGCTGGTCGACGCCCTGCTGGCGATCCTGGGTGCGAAGCCCGTACGGGCGAGCGGTCACCATCGGTGAGGGACGAGCGGTCTCCATCGGTGAAGGAACGGTGGAAGTGATCTCGTCGCGCCCTTGCCGTGACGCAACCGTGACTACCTGACGTAGTTTCCTGTCATCCTTTCGAGGTTCACTCTCCGTTCACTTGTGACCGGCTGTCGTGTCACCTACCCGGCCTAACTTCGGGTTTACCGGAGGGCCGAACGGGCCCCGGACCACAGCAGAACCCGCGCTCCGCCGTCCTCGCACGGCCCGCGCGACGGGCGATGCCACAGAAAGGGACACCCCTGTGAAGCTCCAGCGGAACGGCCGCTCCAAGGCCCTCGCCATCGGTGCCATGGCGCTCGTCAGCTCGCTGTCGCTCGCTGCCTGCGGCTCGGACGACAACGGCGCCAAGGCCGCCGGTGGCTCCAGCGGCTCCGCTTCGGCCGCCGCGGTCAACTGTGGCAAGGGCGGGACGCTGCTCGCTGCGGGCTCGACGGCTCAGGCCAACGCGATCGACGTGTGGAAGACCACCTACGGCGCGTCCTGCTCCGGCACCACCGTCAACTACAGCGGTGGCGGCTCCGGCGCCGGTGTCCAGCAGTTCAACCAGGGCAAGGTCGCCTTCGCCGGCACCGACTTCGCGCTCAAGCCCGCCGACGTCGACGCCTCCAAGACGGTCTGCACCGGTGGCAAGGCGATCGACCTGCCGCTGGTCGCGGGTCTCGTCTCGCTGGTCTACAACGTCGACAACGTAGACAACCTGGTCCTGGACGGCCCGACCTCCGCCAAGATCTTCGACTCGCAGATCACCAAGTGGAACGACCCGGCGATCGCCGCCCTGAACCCGGGCGTGCAGCTGCCGGACGCCGAGATCCAGACCGTCCACCGTTCGGACGACTCCGGGACCTCCTACAACCTCACCTCCTACTTCGCCAAGACCTCCGGTGGCGCCTGGACCGCGGCGCCGGAGAAGGCGTGGAAGGGCAAGGGCGGCCAGTCCGCCCAGGGCAGCGCCGGCGTCTCCGCGCAGATCAAGCAGGTCAAGAACTCCATCGGCTACGCCGAGCTGTCCTACGCGCAGAGCAACAACCTCAAGAGCGCCAAGATCGCCACCGGTGCGGCCAAGCCCGTCGAGGCGACCGCGGCCAACGCCGCCCTCACCTTCGCCTCCTCCACCGTCGTGGGCACCGACGGCGACCTCGCCCTCTCCCTGGACTACGGGACCAAGGCCGACAACGCCTACCCGATCATCCTGGTGACCTACGAGATCGCCTGCGACAAGGGCAACAAGCCGGAGAACCTGGACAACCTCAAGTCCTTCCTGACCTACGCGGTCAGCGACGCCGCGCAGAAGGCGATCGGCGACAAGGGCTACGTCCCGCTCCCCGCCGCCATCAGCGACAAGGTCAAGGCCGCCGTCTCCTCCCTGGCCTGACCCGACAGGAGCACCGGTGGGACGGCCCCGTGAGCGAGGGGGGCCGGGGTCGTCCCACCGGAACGCACCGACCCAGCACGAACGTCCGGGGCACCGCCGCCATGGTGCCGTCCCCCTTCCGGGGCGGCACCACCAGACCGGAGTAGACAATGACTTCATCCTCCCCTGCCGCCCCGCGAGGCAGGGAACGCCGACCGCGCGACAGCCGCTTCGGCGACAAGATCTTCATGAACCTCGCCCGCGGTTCGGGCGTCCTGCTGCTGGTCATCATGGCCGCGATCGCCGGCTTCCTGGCCTGGCGCGCGGTCCTGGCGCTCAGCACCAACGAGGGCAACTTCCTCACCACCTTCGAGTGGACGCCGGACGCCACGAAGCCGGTCTTCGGCATCGCCGTCCTGGCCTTCGGCACCCTCGTCAGCGCCGTCATCGCGATGGCGATCGCCGTCCCGGTGGCCATCGGGATCGCGCTGTTCATCTCGCACTACGCGCCGCGGAAGATCGCCCAGCCGTTCGCCTACCTGGTCGACCTGCTCGCCGCCGTCCCCAGCATCGTCTACGGCCTGTGGGGCGCGCTCTTCCTGGTCCCGCACATGGACGGCCTGACCAGCTGGCTCAACCAGTACCTCGGCTGGACGTACCTCTTCGACCAGACCAAGTCCGGCACCCCGCGCAACCTGTTCACCGTCGGCATCCTGCTGGCGATCATGGTCCTGCCGATCATCACGGCGGTCTCCCGCGAGGTGTTCCGCCAGGTGCCGCGGATGCAGGAGGAGGCGGCGCTCGCGCTCGGCGCGACCCGCTGGGAGATGATCCGCACCGCGGTGCTGCCGTTCGGCCGCCCCGGCATCATCTCGGCCTCGATGCTCGGCCTCGGGCGCGCGCTCGGCGAGACCATCGCCGTCGCGGTGGTGCTGTCCGCGAGCA
Organism: Kitasatospora sp. NPDC127121; assembly: GCF_042677305.1. Classification (NCBI taxonomy): domain Bacteria; kingdom Bacillati; phylum Actinomycetota; class Actinomycetes; order Kitasatosporales; family Streptomycetaceae; genus Kitasatospora; species Kitasatospora sp. NPDC127121. The sequence goes on from NZ_JBHXTQ010000044.1 coordinate 7,612, forward strand.
ACGTGCTCTCGCTGCACATCCTCGACGCGGGCGGCGGCACCTTCGCGCAGAACATCGCGCTGAAGTTCGCCGAGGCCGGCAACAACGGGCGCGACGCCCTGATGGCCTCCGGCCTCGTCCTGTTCGTCATCACCCTGCTGGTGAACGGTGCCGCGCGACTGATCATCGCCCGCCGCAAGGAGTACTCGGGGGCCAACGCATGACCGCGGCAACGACTTCCGTCACGGCCGACGCCCGGCCGCTCAGCCGGTCGCTGACCGCCAACCGGCTGCCCAAGTGGGCCCCGGCCGCCGTCGCGGTCGGCTCGATCGCGCTCGGCTGCGGGATCGGCGCCGTCGGCGGGCTGGAGAGCCACCTGCAGTGGGGCCTGATCTCGGCCGTGCTGTTCCTGCTGATCAGCTACGGCGTCTCGGCCCAGGTCGAGGGCCGCCGCCAGGCCAAGGACCGGTTCGCCACCTCGGTGGTCTGGGTCGCCTTCATCCTGGCCGTGGTCCCGCTGATCTCCCTGACGGTCTACACGATCCAGCAGGGCATCGGCGTGGTGAACGGGAACTTCCTGAGCCACTCGATGAAGGGCGTGATCGCCTCCGGCCCCGGCGGCGGCATCTACCACGCGCTGCTCGGCACCATGCAGCAGGTCGCCCTGGCCACCGCGATGGCCGCCCCGGTGGGTCTGCTGACCGCCGTCTACCTGGTCGAGTACGGCCGCGGCACGCTCGCCAAGACCGTCACCTTCTTCGTCGACGTCATGACGGGCATCCCGTCGATCGTCGCCGGTCTGTTCGTCCTCTCGCTCTGGAACATCGCCCTGGGCTTCAGCTACTCGGGCTTCTCGGGCAGCCTCGCACTGGCGATCCTGATGATGCCGGTCGTGGTCCGGTCCACCGAGGAGATGCTCAAGCTCGTCCCGAACGAGCTGCGCGAGGCCTCGTACGCGCTCGGCGTGCCGAAGTGGAAGACCATCCTGCGGATCGTCCTCCCCACCGCGATCGGCGGCATCACCACCGGCGTGATGCTGGCGGTCGCCCGCATCACGGGCGAGACCGCCCCGGTGCTGATGCTGGTCTTCGGCGCCGACGCCATCAACAGCAACCCGTTCGACGGACCGCAGCAGTCCCTGCCGATGTACATCTGGCAGCAGTACTCGGTGGTCAACAACGACTTCGGCTACGCCCGCGCCTGGGGCGCCGCGCTGGTGCTGATCGCCTTCGTGATGGGGCTCAACCTCATCGCCCGGGGCATCGCACGCTGGCGCTCGCCCAAGGGCGGACACTGACCGACTGACGTACGAAGACAGACGAGAGAAGCAACGATCATGGCCAAGCGCATCGACGTCAGCGGACTGTCCGCCTACTACGGCACCACCAAGGCCATCGAGGACATCTCGATGAGCATCGAACCCCGCTCGGTGACCGCCTTCATCGGCCCCTCCGGCTGCGGCAAGTCCACCTTCCTGCGCACCCTCAACCGGATGCACGAGGTGATCCCCGGCGCCCGGGTCGAGGGCAAGGTCCTCCTGGACGACGAGAACCTCTACGCCTCGAACGTCGACCCGGTCGCCGTCCGCCGCTCGGTCGGCATGGTCTTCCAGCGCCCGAACCCGTTCCCGACCATGTCGATCTACGACAACGTGATCGCCGGCCTCAAGCTCGCGGGCGTGCGCAAGAAGTCCGTCCTGGACGAGGTGGTCGAGCGCTCGCTGAAGGGCGCCAACCTCTGGAACGAGGTCCACACCCGGCTGAACAAGCCGGGGGCCGGCCTCTCCGGCGGCCAGCAGCAGCGGCTGTGCATCGCCCGCGCCATCGCGGTCGAGCCGCAGGTCCTGCTGATGGACGAGCCCTGCTCCGCGCTCGACCCGATCTCCACCCTCGCGATCGAGGACCTGATCGGCGAGCTGAAGTCGCAGTTCACCATCGTCATCGTGACCCACAACATGCAGCAGGCGGCCCGCGTCAGCGACCGCACCGCCTTCTTCAACCTGGCCGGCGTCGGCCAGCCGGGCAAGCTGGTCGAGCTGGACGACACCCAGCGGATCTTCTCCAACCCGTCGGTCCAGGCGACCGAGGACTACATCTCCGGCCGCTTCGGCTAGGCCGTACCCCCCCGCCACCGGCCGACGGACCGCGGTGTCCGGAGGCGAACGGCGAGCACACAGGCTGCTCCGCGGTGCTGCATGGCGGTGCCGCCGTGGAGCATGAAGAAGGGCCCGCCCCCGAGATGTGGGGGCGGGCCCTGTCACGTGCGGGGCCGGTCAGCCCCAGAACAGGTGGGCGAACCAGTACACCAGCGCTGCGACGATGGCGGCCGCCGGCATCGTGATGAACCAGCCGAGCACGATGTTCTTGGCGACGCCCCAGCGCACCGCGCGGATCCGCTTGGTGGCCCCCGCGCCCATGATCGCCGCGGTGATCACGTGGGTGGTGGAGATCGGCGCCTTGAAGACGAACGAGGTGACGTACATGACCGTCGCGGCGGTGGCCTCGGCGGCGAAGCCCTGCGGCGGGTCCAGCTCGATGATCTTGCGTCCGAGCGTCCGCATGATCCGCCAGCCGCCCGCGTAGGTGCCCAGCGAGAGCATCGTGGCGCAGGAGATCTTCACCCACACCGGGATGCCCTCGCCGGAGTGGTGGCCGGAGATGGTGAGGGCCATCACCACGATGCCCATCGTCTTCTGCGCGTCCTGCAGACCGTGCGCCAGCGCCATCGCGGCGGCCGAGGCGGTCTGGGCGACCCGGAAGTTGCGCTTGGCCTTGTGCGGGTTGGCCCGGCGGAAGATCCACAGGATCGCCAGCATCACCAGGAAGCCGCCGACCAGGCCGACCACCGGCGAGACGATCATCGGGATGACGATCTTGTCGAGGACGCCGCCCCAGATCACGTCGATGCCGCCGGCCATGGCCGCGCCCACCATGCCGCCGAACAGCGCGTGCGAGGAGGAGGACGGCAGACCGAAGTACCAGGTGACCAGGTTCCAGGCGATCGCCCCGACCAGTGCGGCGAACAGGATCACCATGCCCCGGTCGCCGGTGGGGGTCTCGATGATCCCCTGGGAGACGGTGTGCGCCACGCCGCTGCCGAGGAAGGCGCCGGCCAGGTTCATCACCGCGGCCATCGCCAGCGCGGCCCTGGGGGTCAGCGCCCGGGTGGAGACCGAGGTGGCGATCGCGTTCGCGGAGTCGTGGAAGCCGTTGGTGTAGGTGAAGAAGAACGCAACGCCGACGACGGCGATGAGTGCTGCCATGTCCACGAGGGTCAGGACTCCTTGACGGCGATGGTCTCCACCGTGTTGGCGACGTGCTCGAACGCGTCCGCCGCCTCCTCAAGAACGTCCACGACCTGCTTGAGCTTGAGCACCTCGATGGCGTCGTACTGGCCGGAGAACAGGTGGGCGAGCAGCTTGCGGTGGATCTGGTCGGCCTGGTTCTCCAGCCGGTTGACCTCGATCCAGTACTCGGTGAGGTTCGACATGCTGCGCAGGTTCGGCATCGCCTCGGCGGTGAGCTCGGCGGCCCGGGCCAGCACCTCGATCTGCTGCTCGATCCCCTTCGGCAGCGTCTGGATGTCGTAGAGGACGACCAGGTCGACGGCCTCCTCCATGAAGTCCATGATGTCGTCCAGCGACGAGGCGAGGTTGTAGATGTCCTCGCGGTCGAAGGGCGTGATGAAGGACGAGTTCAGCTGGTGGAACACGGCATGGGTGGTGTCGTCCCCGGCGTGCTCGGCGGCGCGCATGCGCTCGACGATCTCCGCGCGGGCCGACACGTCTGATCCCAGCAGTTCCAGCAGGAGCTTCGAACCGACGACGAGGTTCTCCGCGGCGGCAGAGAACATGTCGTAGAAGCTCGTCTCCTTCGGGGTCAGGCTAAAACGCACGGAAATCTCCGATGTGCGGGGTAGGGACTGAACGATGCTAGGTGCAACCAAGCGCAATCGTGCAAACGGGGTGGTGATGGTGGAGGCGGAACCTCCTCTTCCGTTCGGCTGCCGCACCAGCTGACCCGGACCGCACACCCAGGTGCGGACGTGAGCCCCCAGTCTGACGGAACCTCGCCCGGATTGTCCCCGTGGTACGTACGGAAGACGGGGGCGCCGCTCAGACGGGTGAACCGCGCGGCGGGCCGCCCGCAGCCCGGTCGCAGCCCGTTCGCAGACCGTCCGGAACCCGTCCCGAACCCTTCGGCACATGCCGCGTCGGCCGTCGGAACACCACGGACGGCCCCGGTGTTGGACACTGGTGGCCGACGCAGCCACCAGGCATCCAGACGAAGGCGGGCCGATGACCACGACGCAAGCGCGCACCGAGCCGGACCACGGGCACGGCACCGACGCGCAGGCCGACGCACCCGCCGTCCCCGCGGCCGCCGCAGGACATCAGGGCGGGCACGGCCCGCACGGCTACAGCGCCCAGAAGGACGCCCACCTCAAGCGGCTGCGCCGGATCGAGGGCCAGATCCGCGGCCTCCAGCGCATGGTCGACGAGGACGTCTACTGCATCGACGTGCTCACCCAGGTCTCGGCCGGAACCAAGGCGCTGCAGTCCTTCGCACTGTCCCTGCTGGAGGAGCACCTGCGGCACTGCGTCGCGGCCGCCGCCGAGGAGGGCGGCGCCGAACTCGACGCCAAGGTCGCGGAGGCCACGGCCGCGATCGCTCGGCTGCTGCGCAGCTGAGGCCGGGCCTGGTCCGGGCCGGGCGCGCGGGTCCGGACCGCCAACACCCCCAGCCGCGAACGTCCCTGGGCCGCGAACGCCCCTGGGCCGGGAGCGACCTAACCGTCGGCCTGCCGCCAGGCCTCGCCGTCGGCCCGCCCAGGCTCGGCCCGGTCGAGCAGCACCTCGTCGATCCGCTCGGTCGGCAGCCGGTCGCCGGTGCTGGCCGTCGCGGCGATCATCAGCTCGCCGGCCAGATCGATCTCGTCGAGGGCCGCGTCGTCGTGGCCGCCGCTGCGGCCGCCCGTGGACGACACCACCTGCACCACCCCTTCAGTGCCTCGCCAGCCCGGGCGGCAGCCACCCGACGTCCAGCCTAGGCACTTCGGAGCCCGTCCACATGGCACGGACGGGCCATCTCGGCGCCGCCGAAACGGGTGGCCGCCGCTCCCCGGGCGGCCACCCGCTCCGGCGGCGCCCCGGTTCGCCCCGGCGCCGGAGCCCTGCCCCGGCGGCCTACTTCGGGCTCTCCGAGGGCTTCATCGCGTAGATGTCCGAGGCCGGCGGCTCGGCCGCCTCCACCGGCTTGCCGAAGTCCGTCACCGAGGTGGTCGACGTCACCTTCACCTGGTCCTTGGCCTCCTTCGAACCGGCCACCCCGGCGAAGGTGAACACCTCGACCACCTTGTGCAGCCGGCCCTGGTCGTCCAGCCAGGCGTCGTACGGGACCTCCTTCACGGTGAAGGTCTGGGCCCCCATCCGCAGGCCGTCCCCGCCGCGGCCGCCGGTCGCGTCGGCCGCCTTGGCCAGGTCCAGGGTGCCGCGGTAGTGGTGCAGCGCCACCCCGTCGACGGTCTCGGTGCCGACCGGGTCCGCCTTCTGCGCCCCGCGCAGGGCGCCCGCCGCCGAGGCCGGGTCGGTGGCGCCGCTGCTGACCAGGTTGCCGTCCGGCAGTTGGCGCACGTCCAGCTTGACCCACTTGCCCTCGGGCACCTTGGCGCCGCTGTTCTGCAGGTAGACGGTGCCCGGCAGGACCACCTCGACGATCTTCCCGGTGGTCGCCGCGCCCGGCGGCACCTGGACCTCCAGCCGGCCGATCCGCTTCACGTAGTCGTAGCCGCCCGTCCCGGTGAAGACGGCCTTCTTCTCGGACGACTCGGTGACCAACTCGGTGGCGGTGTGTGCGGAGCCGGTGCGGCCCGTGATGTCGGCGCTGTTGCGCACCGCCGTCAGCGGGTCCGCGGCGAGCTGGTCGGGGGCACCCGACTGCCGGTCGGAGGAGCCGCCCCCGGAGCCGGCCGCGCAGCCGGCGGACAGGCCGGCCAGGGCGGCGGCGAGCAGGGCGGCCCCGGCCGCCGAACGCAGATGCGGCAGCGGACGGCGCCCCGGCCGTCCGCCACGCTGCTGGTCGGTCATCTTCATCCTCGCGACAACCCCCTCGGGCCTGACTGCCCTGCCGACACCACCAGGTGAACAGAGCTCTTTCCGGGCAAACGAGTTGAGCCGCGAAGGGTTACGCGGAAGAGGTCTTGAGGACGGCATCGCGCGCCCGGCGCCCGGCGCGTTACGGTGAACCACGTGCACAGTGAGCTGCCGGCCTTCCCCGGCACCGCCCGGATGCCCGAACACCGTGTCGCGGTCAGCGAGCGCGGTTCCTTCGCCTTCGCGACCTGCAGTTGCGGCTGGTTCTCACCGGCCCGCCGCTCGCGCGACCTGGCCCGGCGCGAGGGGGACGACCACCTCGCCCTCGCCGAGAGCGGCGGCGGACCGGGGTAGCCGGGCCGGGCGGCTCACGCCGCCAGATCGGACTCCGGCGGCTGCTCCTCGGAACGCACCGCCCCGCGCTCGCGCCCGCGCCGCCGGCCGCGCGGGCCGGCGCCGGCCCGCTCCGGCGCCCGGATCAGCGGGGCGAGGGCGGTTCGGCCCAGCGCGTGGCAGAGCGGGACCAGCACCGCCATCGCGATCGGCGCCAGCAGCAGCACCACCGCGGCGGCGAGCGCGAAGCCGCCGATCACGTCGGTCGGGTAGTGCACGCCCATGAACATCCGGCAGAAGCCCTGCAACAGGGCCAGGCCCCCGGCGATCCAGCCGAGCCGCCGGTTCACCAGGAACAGCGCCACCGCCACGCCCATCGTCATGGTCGAGTGGTCGCTGACGAAGGAGTGGGTGCCGGCCTTGCCGTCCACCAGCACCAGCAGCCCGCCGTGGTCGACGAACGGGCGCGGGCGGTTCACGATCGCGGCGATCGGCAGGTTGGCCAGCTCGGCGATGGCGACGGAGAGCGGCACCCAGAGCAGCCCGGCGACGGCCACCGGCGCGTCCGGGCGGCGTCTCGCCTGCAGCCAGGCCACCAGGCCCAGCATCGCCAGGCCGATCAGGATGCCGTACTCACCGATCCACGAGACCAGGTGGTCCAGCCACTGCGGGGAGCGCTTGGCCAGTCCGTTGACGGCGTAGAGCAGGCCGAGGTCGGGGTTGGTCGTGTCGGCAAGCGGCGTCGACACGCCGCACCTCCTTCTGGTCCGCTGCAGCTGTTCGATCCGGTCGGGGCCCTTCCCGGCGCGGGAAGCTGACGGTGGGCCATCGGGATCAACGTCATCGCCGGGGCACAGCGTTCCACGGAAACGCGCGGTTATGGAAACTTGACTCAGCGTCCACAGGGCACTCACACCTCGGGGCCACGGGCGGCTCAGTTCCTCGCCGCCAGCCGCCCCGCCCCGGCGGGGTCCGGGCCGGTCGGGGCGGGTGGCGCGGCGGCCGCGGGGGGTCCGGCGGCGGGCCGGGTGGCGGCGCTGCTGGGGCTCGCCAGGGCTGCCGGAGCCACCGGGGCCGAAGGGGTGGTCGCCGCGGTCGGACTGGTCGGGCCGGTCGGCGTCGTCGAGCCCGGGCGGCTCGGGGCGCTCACGGAACCGTCCGCGTTGCGGGCCGGCAGCGCCTGGGCGCCGTCCGAGGTGACCCGGGTCGCGCCGATGTACTCCCTGGTGTCGATCTTGTCGTAGCGGATCACCGCGCCGGTGTGCGGCGCGTTGATCATGTAGCCGCCGCCGACGTAGATCCCGACGTGGTGGATGCTCCGCGGATCGTTCAGGTCCGTCGCCCAGAACACCAGGTCGCCCGGCCGCAGCTGATCGCGCGACGGGTGCGGGCCGGCGTACCACTGGTCGTTCGCCACCCGGGGCAGCGTGATGCCCACGCTGGCGTACGCCGCCTGGGTCAGGCCCGAGCAGTCGAACCGCCCGTTCTGCGAGGGCAGCCCCTCCCCGCCCCACAGGTACGGCGTCCCGAGCTTGCTCTGCGCGAAGTAGATCGCCGCGGCCGACTGCCCGGACACCTCCACCGGCGCCGTGGGCACGGTGAAGCTGCGGGCCATCGCCTGAATGTTCCTCACATAGCCCTGGGTCTCCTTGTACGGCGGCACCCCGTTGTACTTGGTCACCGCGTACGGGCCGGCGTTGTAGGCGGCCAGCAGGTTGGCCTGCCGGTCGCCCGGGACCTTGGCGACGTCCTTCGCGAGCGCGCAGTCGAAGGTGGCCGCCGAGGCGATCGCGTCCAGCGGGTCCCAGACGTCCTTCTTGCCGTCCCCATTGGCATCCGTGCCGTACGCCGCCCAGGTATCGGGCATGAACTGCGCCATTCCCTGTGCCCCGACGCCCGATTGGGCCTTCGGATCGAAACCGCTTTCCTGGTAGAGCTGTGCCGCGAGCATCGGCGGCGAGATCTCCGGGCAGAGCGCGCCCCACTGCTGGATCGGCGCCTGGAACGCCGCCGGGACCGTCCCCGGCGAGAGTGCGGCGCGATTTGCCGACTGCTGCGGCGTCCCACTCGCCGCGAACGTCCCCACCGTCACCAAACCGAGCAACCCGAACGTCACAACTCCCGCAGCGGCGGCGGCCGTACCGGCCTTCCGGAGTACCATCAGCACCATCCCGACGAATCGTCAGTCGAAGTGTTCCGGAAGGCGTTGCTCACCGCAATCATCAGAGATACAAAGAGTGAGCGCTATCCTTCGTACGGTGGACATCCTCGCGTACGTGCCCGGTACCTCACGACCAATCCGCGAGAAGTAGCCAAGTCGACATCAGATCTGGCCAAGAATAGGTACCGACCCTTCGCGCGGGCGGGGTCAGGGCCCTTGAATTTGCCTGATCGGGCGGTGAGATGGAAATGAACCTGAGCAGCGTGCACACGAACGCGATCGGCCACCTGGCCGAGGACCCACCAAAGAAGCCGAATATCGACACCATCATCGGCGGGATCGCCCCGGACTGGGGCCCGTTCGCGACCCTCGGGTCGGAGGCCAGGGTGATGGTCGAGGTCATCATGGCCGTCGCCATCCTCCTCTGCCTCGGCATCGCCGTCTGGGGGGCGGCCAAACAGCGGATCGGTGCGACCGCGATGCGTGACAGCTTCGGCGCCGAACAGGGCAAGGGGCTGATCGTCGCCGGTCTGACCGGCGTGTTCATCATTGGATCACTCGGCACTCTGTTCACCATTGTCTACGGCATGGCGATCTGACGATCGGACAGCAGTAGCCAGGCCCGCCCGCCCCGGGGCCAGGTCCCCGTCCGGACCGCCCCGAGCCCACCCGCCAGCAGTCCACCCCCCCCGTTCCCACCCTCCGTCCGCGCCCGCCCCCGGCGGAGGGCCCCCGGAGCCCCCCGGCTCCCCGCACCAGGAGGGCCGCCGTGCCGTTGTCCGACGACCAGCCGCACACCCGTACGCGGCTGCCGGTCGGCGAACAGCCCTCCTCCCAGCCGACCCAGCGTCAGGCCCGACCGCTCCGCACCCTGCTGACCGTCCTCGTGGTCGTCACCCTGCTCGTCGTGGCCATCTCCATCGCCAACCGCGACAAACCCGACCCCGGCAGCACCGGCCGCTCCGCCGACCACGCCGCCCCCACCGCGCCCGCCGGCGCCGGCCCCGCCCCCAGCGGCGACCAGCCCGTCGGCACCACCACCAACGGCATCGGCTCCGGCTACCCGCACACCGACCAGGGCGCCCAGTCCGCCGCCGCCAACTACGCGGTGGCGATCGGCTCCGCCGACATGTTCCGCGCCGACAGCCGCCACACCATCGTCGCCACCATCGCCGACCCGGGCGCGGTCTCGGGCCTGCAGAGCCGCCTGGACCAGGGGTTCGGCGGCGACACCGCCGCCCGTTACGGCCTCGACGCCCAAGGCCGCGCGCCCAAGGGCCTCACGTTCGTCAGCCGCACCGTCCCGGTCGGCGCCAAGTCGACCGGCTACAGCGACGGCGACGCCAAGGTCGAGGTCTGGTGCACCGGCCTCACCGGCCTCGCCGGCGAACACTCGGTCCAGCCCGTGACGACGAACTGGTTCACCCTCACGCTCTCGCTCCACTGGACGGGCAGCGACTGGAAGCTCACCGACTTCACCAGCAAGCAGGGCCCCGCGCCGATGCCGGGGGACCAGCAGGCCGCCACCGCCGACGAGATCACCGGCGCCGTCCAGCAGCTCGGGGGGTTCCGCTATGCCCGTTGACCAGACCTCACACCGCTCCACGGCACGCCGAGCGGGCACGCTGGCGGGCGCGTTCGCCGCCTTGCAGGTCGCGGCGCTGCTGGCGGCCCAGCGGGTGTTCGCCGAGCCGACACCGACGGCCACGCCGACGCCGACCACGACGCCGAGCGCCAACTGCCCTGATCTGCCGATCTCCGGCAACGGCATTCTCTGCGTGGACAAGCCGGGCGTCGGCTCGCTTCCGGGCGGTGGGGCCATCGGGAGTGTGGCCGATCCGTTGGGGTCGTTGGCCAAGGGGTGTGCCCAGGCGGCGGCTTGGGTGGTGCGGAAGTTGTCGAGCGCGATCGACGGGACGACGCAGGTGGACTTCACCAATGCGTCGTTCCTGCAGCAGTACGCGGTGGTGTTCGCCGTGTCGACGGTGATCACGCTGGTGCTGTGGCTGCTGGCGGTGACGAAGCGGGCGGTGCGGGGGGCGCCGTTGGCGACGGCGTTCACGGAGGCGATCGGCTTCCTGTGGCTGACCGTCGTGGCGTCCGCGTTCACGCCGCTGATCCTCTACACCGTGGTGAGCGTGACGGACGGGCTGACCAAGGCGATCGCGGTGGGGACGAAGTCGGACACCGGGTCGTACCTGGGCGCGTTCGCCGACACCCTGGAGAAGGGGGACATGGGCGGCGGCCCGCTGATCCTGATCATCGTGTCGTTGGTGGCGGTGCTGGCGGCGGCGGTGCTCTGGATCGAGCTGCTGATCCGGGCGGCGATGCTGTACGTGGGCGCGCTGCTGGGTACGGCGGTGTACGCGGGGTTGGTGGACAAGCAGCTGTGGAAGCACGTGCGCCGGTGGGCGGGGGTGATGGTGGCGGTGGACCTGGCGAAGCCGATCATCGTGGTCATCCTGGGCCTGGCGGGTGCGGTGGCGTCGGGGGCCGGGGCCAGCGACGACTTCGCGCGGGTGCTGTCGGGGCTGGCGATCCTGTTCCTGTCGATCTTCGCGAGCGCCGCCGTGTACCGCTTCGTGCCGGGCTTCGGCGACGAGATCATGAACATGCGCCATGCCCGGGCGAGTGCGGTGTCGGCCGGTTCGGCGATGATCAACGGCACCGCGAACCTGATGAAGCAGGGCATCACCACCCACGGTGACCGCGGGCCGGTCGGTGCGGGTGGTGGCGGCGGCGGGGGTGCGGGCGGCGGTTCGGTCGCGCCGGGCATCGCCGCGCACGCCGGGCGGACGCCGGCGCCACCACCGCAGGCCGGGCCGCCGCAGACCTCGGTTCCGATCCGCGACAGCAACTCAGCGAAGGGAGGGTGACGGGTAAGTGAGCAGTGAACCGCTCGGCCAGTACGGAGCCCAGTACGCCCAGCCGTACGTGCACCAGCGCCGCACCTACCTGATCGGCAAGGCCCGCCCGAACGCGCCGATCGGCCGCAACCGGGAGTCCGGCGAGATCGTCCTGATCATCTTCGGGGCGTTCCTCGGCATGCTCTGGGGCCTGCTGATGCCGATCCTGCCGCTGCGGATCGGCGGCCTGATCGGCCTGCCCATGGTGGCCATCGCGGCGGTGTACGTGCCGTACCGCAGGCGGACGTTCTACAAGTGGGCGGAGATCAACCGCACCTACCGCCGGACGGTGCGCAGCGGCCGGTCGGTGTGGCGCTCGGACGTGATGGACGCCGGGACCCGGATGGACGGCCGGGAGGTGGAGGTCGGCCCGCCGCCCGGGGTGGGGCGGCTGCGCTGGCTGGCCGCGCCGTTCGGGCCGGACGAGGTCGGGGTGCTGATGCACCTGGAGCGGCGGACGGTGACGGCCGCGATCGAGATCGAGGGCCCGGGTGTCGGCCTGCGCGACTCGGAGGACCAGGAGGCGCTGGTCGACCGGTTCGGCACGCTGCTGAAGCACGTCGCCAACGGGGACGGCTTCGTGACCCGGTTGCAGATCCTGGCCCGGACGCTGCCGGCCGACCCGGACGCGCACGCCAAGGACGTCGAGCGGCGCGGGGACCACGACGCGCCGCGCTGGCTGCAGGACTCGTACGACCAGTTGCAGTCGATGGTGTCGACCTCCTCGGAGCAGCACCGGGCGTACCTGGTGGCCTGCATGCACTACACCCGCGACCTGGCGGCCGAGGCGCACGCGATGGGCCGTACGGCGACCGGTCGGCGGGCCCGGGACGACGAGGGGCTGGCGGCCGTGATGGCGCGCGAGCTGACCGACATCTGCGCCCGGCTGGCGGAGGCGGACATCCGGGTGCGCCAGCCGTTGGGGCAGGCCCGGCTCTCCTCGCTGCTGCACTCGATGTACGACCCGGACCACCCGATCGACCACATCCAGGCGATGTCCCGGCGCAACGCCTGGCCGGCCGAACTGGACGCGACCAACCCGCAGTACCTGGAGGCGAAGACCCGCGAGTCGGCGACCCGGGAGCCGTGGTGCCACGCCACCGCGTGGATCAAGGAGTGGCCGCTGACCCCGGTGGGGGTCAACTTCCTGGCGCCGCTGCTGGTGCACACCCCGGACGTGATCCGGACGGTCGCGGTGACGATGGACCTGGAGCCCACCGACGTCGCGATCGAGCGGATGCTGACCGAGAAGACCAACGACGAGGCGGAGGCCAGCCGCGCGGCCAAGATGAACCGGACGGTCGACCCGCGCGACCTGGCCCACACCGGCCGGGTGGACCAGCGCGGCGACGACCTGGCCTCCGGTGCGGCCGGGGTGAACCTGGTCGGCTACATCACGGTGTCCTCGCGCAACCCCGACGCGCTGGCCCGGGACAAGCGCACCATCCGGGCCTCGGCCGGCAAGAGCTACCTCAAGCTGGAGTGGTGCGACCGCGAGCACCACCGGGCCTTCGTCAACACCCTGCCGTTCGCGACCGGCATCCGCCGCTGACGCCCGGTCCGCACCGCTCCACCACCGCCCGTCGACCAGACCAGGAGGCCGTACATGGCGCTCGGCAACCTCTCCGAGGCGTTCACCAGCCTGATGTTCGGCAAGGTGGAGACCACCCGGCTGCCGGTGCGCACCTCCACCGGCCAGGCGCAGGCGGTCTACCTGCCCACTGCCGCGCCGGGGCTGGGCGACTCGGGCGTGATCATCGGCCGTGAGGTGTACAGCGGCAAGGGGTACGTCTACGACCCCTTCCAGCTGTACGGGCAGCAGCTGCCGGCCCCGCACTGGCTGGTGCTCGGCGAGTCCGGCAACGGCAAGTCGGCGCTGGAGAAGACGTACGTGCTGCGGCAGTTGAGGTTCCGCGACCGGCAGGTCGTGGTGCTCGACGCGCAGGGCGAGGACGGCGTCGGCGAGTGGAACCTGATCGCCAACGCGCTGGGCATAAAGTCGATCCGGCTCGACCCGATGGCCGCCCGGGACGGCGGGGTGAAGCTCAACCCGCTGGACCCGGCGATCACCCAGACCGGCCAGTTGTCGCTGCTGCGCACCATCGTCGAGGTGGCGATGGGGCGGGGCCTGGAGGAGCGGGCCGGGTTCGCGCTGAAGGCCGCGCACGCCCATGTGGTGGCGACGGTGAAGGACCGTCAGCCGGTGCTGGACGACATCATCGACACCCTGCGCAGCCCCGAGCTGTCCTCGGTGGAGTCGCTGGGCGTGGCGGTGGACGAGGTGCAGTCCTGGGGCCTGGACGTGGCGCTGGTGCTGGACCGGCTGGTCGACGGCGACCTGCGCGGCATGTTCGACGGGTCGACCACCGACGGCATCGACCTGGACGCGCCGCTGATCGTCTTCGACCTCTCGCACATCGACCGCAACTCGATCGCGATGCCGATCCTGATGGCGATCGTCGGCGTGTGGCTGGAGCACACCTGGATCCGGCCGGACCGGAAGAAGCGCATCTTCCTGGTCGAGGAGGCCTGGCACATCATCAACAGCCCCTTCGTGGCACAGCTGTTCCAGCGGCTGCTGAAGTTCGGCCGCCGGCTCGGGCTCTCCTTCGTCGCGGTGGTGCACCACCTGTCCGACGTGGTGGACGGTGCGGCGGCCAAGGAGGCGTCGGCGATCCTGAAGATGGCCTCCACCCGGACGATCTACATGCAGAAGGCGGAGGAGGCGCGGTCCACCGGCCGGGTGCTGGGCCTGCCGCGCTGGGCGGTGGAGATCATCCCCACCCTGTCGCCGGGCATCGCGGTCTGGGACGTCAACGGCAATGTCCAGGTGGTCAAGCACATCATCACCGAGGCCGAGCGGCCGCTGGTGTACACCGACCGTGCGATGACCGAGGACGCGGTGGCCGAACGGGACCGGGCCGAGCGGCAGTTGGCGGCCGAGCCGGGAGTCTGAGCGGCCTGGTCGGGGGCTTGAGCGGTCGGGTCGGGGGGCCTGGGCGGGTCGGGCGGGTGGTCTGGGCGGGGGCACCGGCGCTGGTCGGACGGCGACGGTTCGTCAGGAGGTAATCCTCTCGTTACGTTCGACGTCCTGACAGCTACGCGCGTTGACTCTAGGCTTCACAGGCGCAACACATCACCCAGACGCCCGGTCAAGTCCACAGCGGGCGCTCCTCCAAGGTGCAGGGGACCCTCATGCTCACCGTCAGATCCCGACGCGCGGCGCTCGCCGTCGTCGCCGCCGCAGGTCTGGTCGGCACGGTGGCCGTGCCGACGGCCGCGCAGGCCGCCGACGCCAACGCCAAGCGTCACAAGACCGTCAACCTCCAGCTGCTGGCGATCAACGACTTCCACGGCAACCTGGAGCCCCCGGCCGGTTCGTCCGGCACCATCCGGGAGATCGACCCGGCCACCGGCAAGGAGGTCTCGACCCCGGCCGGTGGCATCGAGTACCTGGCCACCGAGCTGCGCAAGGCCCGGATCCCGGCCGACGACTCGATCACCGTCGCGGCCGGCGACATCATCGGCGCCAGCCCGCTCACCTCGGCGCTCTTCCACGACGAGCCGACCATCGAGGCGATGGACAAGCTCGGCCTGGACGTCACCTCGGTCGGCAACCACGAGTTCGACGAGGGCGCGCAGGAGCTGCTGCGCATGCAGGACGGCGGCTGCCACCCGGTCGACGGCTGCTACGAGCCCGGCCGCACGTTCAAGGGCGCCAACTTCAACTACCTGTCGGCCAACGTCACCGACGAGAAGACCGGCAAGCCGCTGCTGGCCCCGTACTGGGTGACCAAGTCCCAGGGCGTGAAGGTCGGCTTCATCGGCGTCACCCTGGAGGGCACGCCGAACATCGTGACCGCCGAGGGCGTCAAGGGCCTGAAGTTCGCCAACGAGGTCACCACGATCAACAAGTACGCCGCCGAGCTCAAGGCCAAGGGCGTCAACTCGATCGTCGCGCTGATCCACGAGGGCGGGTACCCGGCCAGCAGCGTCTACAACTACGACTGCGGCCCGGCCGGCCAGGGCATCTCCGGTCCGATCGTCGACATCTCCAAGAAGCTCGACCCGTCGATCGGCGCCATCGTCACCGGCCACACCCACAACGCGTACGCCTGCACCATCCCCGACCCCAACGGCGTCCCGCGCTCGGTCACCAGCGCCGCCTCCTTCGGCCGGCTGTACACCGAGATCGACATGAAGCTGGACAAGACCACCGGCGAGATCGTCCGCCCGACGGTCAAGGCCGAGAACCACGTGGTGCGCCGCACCGTCGAGAAGGCGCCCGACATGACGGCGCTGGTCGACCACTACTCCAAGCTGGCCGCCCCGATCGCCAACCGGCCGATCGGCTACATCGCCTCGGACATCAACGGCCGCGGCAACAGCGACCTGGAGAAGCCGCTCGGTGACCTGATCGCCGACGCGCAGGTGGAGGGGCTCGCCCCGGCCGCCAAGGGCGGGGCGCAGGTCGCCTTCATGAACCCCGGCGGCATCCGCTCCGACCTGGTCTACAAGGCCTCCGGCGCCGAGGGCGACGGCGTGGTGACCTACGGCGAGGCGTTCACCGTCCAGCCGTTCACCAACATGATGCAGGTCAAGACGCTGACCGGCGCCCAGCTGGTGCAGCTGCTCCAGCAGCAGGTCAGCGGCTCCAACGCGGCCGCGCCGAAGATCCTCCAGGCGTCCTCGGGCCTCCACTACACCCTGGACATGCGCAAGACCGGTGCGGACCGGGTGGTCGTCGACTCGATCCGGCTGAACGGCGCCCCGATCGACCAGGCCGCCAAGTATCGGGTCGCGGCCAACGAGTTCCTGGCCGGCGGCGGCGACGGCTTCCCGGCCTTCGCGGCCGGCACCGACAAGCTCGTCGGCGCCTCCGACCTGGACGTCTTCGCCGCCTACCTGGGTGCCCACAGCTCGGCGGCCTCGCCGCTGAAGGCCCCGGCGCAGGATCGGATCAAGGTCATCGGCCCGGGCGTCGACATCGACTGACCGTGAGCCGGTACAGGACGGGCGGGGCGCTGTCGGGGCGCCCCGCCCGTCCTGCGTTGTCCGCCCGTCCCGCCCTATTCGGGGGCGGGGCCGCCGGGCAGCCGGACGGTCGCCAGCGCGCCCGGGCCGCCGTCCCCGGCCGGGCCCAGCGACACCTCGCCGCCCGCCTCCCGGACGCTCTGCGCGACGATCGACAGGCCCAGGCCGGAACCGGGCAGCTGTCGCGAGGACGGCGAACGCCAGAACCGGTCGAACACGTACTGCAGTTCCTCCGGCGGAATGCCGGGGCCGTGGTCGCGGACGGTCAACACGCCCTGCTGGAGCCGGACTTCGATGGTGCCGCCGGGCGGGCTGTACTTGACCGCGTTGTCCAGCAGGTTGATCACCGCCCGTTCGAGCCCGGCGGCGTCGCCGTGCACGAACCAGGGATCGGTCGCGGTCTCGAAGACCAGCCCCGGGCCGCGCAGCTTCGCCCGCTCGACCGCCCGCCCGGCGATCTCGTGCAGGGCCACCACGGTGGGGTTGTGGACCGGCTTGGGGGAATCCGGGCGGGACAGCTGGAGCAGGTCCCCGATCAGGACGGTGAGCTCCTGCATCTGCGCCTTCATGTTGCCCAGCAGCTTGGTCTTGGTCGCGGCGGGCAGCGGGCGGCCCGTGTCGTTGCTGCGGATCAGCAGGTCGACGTTGGTGCGCAGCGAGGTGAGCGGGGTGCGCAGCTCGTGCCCGGCGTCGGCGATCAGACGGGTCTGCCGCTCGCGCGAGTTGGCGAGGGCGGTGCTCATCGAGTTGAAGGAGGTGGAGAGCCGGGCGATCTCGTCGTCCCCCTGGACGGGGATGGTGGTGCCGACCTCCTCGGTGCGGGCGATGTGCTCGACGGCGTCGGTGAGTTGGTCGACGGGCTTGAGCGCGGACCGGGCGACCACGCGGCCGGCGATGGCGGCGAGGATGATCCCGCCGAGGGCCACGCCGCCGAGGAGGAGTGCGAGCCGCTGGAGGGAGTCCTCGATGGGCTGGGAGGGGGTCGCCACCATGACGACGACGGGCACCTGGAAGCTGTGGTTCAGGGTCAGCCGGACGATCGCGGGGTCGCCGTTGGTGTACCGGCCGTCCCGGATGATCGACTGGCCCGGCTTGAGCCGGAATCCGGCGGCGTCCGCCGACGTGGCCACGATGGCCTTGGTCGCCCCGGGGGGCAGGCAGACGCCCTCGGCCCCGGCCCGGAGGAACTGGGTGTCCCGGGGGACGGCTCCGCTGATGTCCGGGATGACGACGCCGCGCTGGTTCTCCAGCGCGGCTTCCGGGGTGGCGTAGCAGACCAGGGGGTTCCTCCCGATCGGTGCTGCGGGAGCACCCGCCAGGTCCGCCCGGACCTGGTCGTACAGCTGCTTCTCCACGATGAACCAGCAGGCCAGCGCCGACAGGGCGATGGCCACCGCGACCGCGGCCGCGCTCAGGAAGGTGAGGCGGCTGCGGAGGGAGCGGGAGCGGAGCCAGTGGGAGAGGCGCCGGCGGCGGGGGACGCCGGGTGGAGCCAGTGGCGGGGGCGGGTAGGGCGTGGGGGAGGTCACGTGGTGGCGCCGGCGGCCGGGCGCAGGGCGTAGCCGACGCCGCGCACGGTCTGGATGAGGCGGGGCATGCCGCCCTGCTCGGTCTTGCGGCGCAGGTACATCACGTAGACGTCCAGGGAGTTGGAGGAGGGTTCGAAGTCGAAGCCCCAGACGGCCTTGAGGATCTGTTCGCGGGTGAGGACCTGGCGGGGGTGGGCGAGGAACATCTCCAGCAGCATGAACTCGGTGCGGGTGAGTTCGACGGGCTTGCCGGCGCGGGTGACCTCGCGGGTGGCGGTGTTCATCCGCAGGTCGCCGAAGGCCAGCACCTCGCTCTCGTCCTCGGCGGCGGCGCGGGCGGCGGCCTCGGTGGCGAGGGCGTTGCGGCGCAGCAGGGCGCGGACGCGGGCGAGCAGTTCGTCGAGTTCGAAGGGCTTGGCGAGGTAGTCGTCGGCGCCGACGTCCAGGCCGGTGACGCGGTCGCCGACGGCGTCGCGGGCGGTGAGCATCAGGACGGGGACGGTGTCGCCGCGGGAGCGCATCCGGCGGACGGCGGTGAGGCCGTCCATCCGGGGCATCATGATGTCCAGCAGGACGAGGTCGGGCCGGTCACGTTCGACGGATTCCAGGGCCTCGTAGCCGTCGGTGGCGGTGGCGACCTCGTAGCCCTCGAAGGCGAGGCTGCTCTCCAGGGCGTCCCGGAGGGCGGGTTCGTCGTCGACCACGAGGAGCCGGGCGGAGGGGTGGCCGGCCTCGGCGGCGGTGCGGTCGTCGGCGGACGGGGTCATGGGCTGCTGCCCTTTCTCGTCGGGTGGAGGGCCTGCTGGGGGTACCGGGGGTAATTGTCCGTCTTACAGGTTCTGGCCGGCCTCCAGTTTCGGCAGAACCTGCTTGATGTCGTTGATCGGGATGGCGAAGCCGAGGCCGACGCTGCCGGCGCTGCTGCTGCCGCCGCCGGCGGTGGAGCTGGCGCCGCTGGGGGCGTACATCGCCGAGTTGATGCCGATGACCTGGCCGTTGGCGTTGATGAGCGGGCCGCCGGAGTTGCCGGGGTTGAGGGCGGCGTCGGTCTGGAAGGCCTTGTAGGTGGTGGTGCTCCCGCTGTTCTGCTGGGGGAGGTTGCCGCGCGTGCCGGGCAGGTTGGGCAGGCCGGGCAGGCTGGGGAAGCCGAAGCCGCCGTTGCTGCTGGTGGTGCCCTCGTCGAGCTGGACGGTGACGTCGCGGTTCTCGGCGCTGATGATGCCGGAGGTGACGGTGCCGGTGAGGCCGTCCGGGTTGCCGATGGCGACGACGGGGTCGCCGACGGCCACACCGGAGGAGTCGCCGAGGGTGGCGGGGGTGAGGTTCTTGCCGCCGCTCGCGGTGATCACGGCGACGTCGAGGGACTTGTCGGTGCCGGTGACGGTGGCCGGGGCGGTGGAGCCGTCCTTGAAGGCGACGGTGATCTGGCCGCCGTCGGCGGCGGTGTCGATCACGTGGTAATTGGTGAGGATCCGTCCGCTGGTGTCGAGGATGACGCCGGTGCCGGTGGCGGTGCCGTTGCCGTTCTTGACGGTGATCTGGACGACGCTCGGCGAGACGGCGGCGGCGATGGCCGGCACGTCGGCGCCGCCGTCGGAGCGGGCGGAGACGGGGCTGGCGACGGTGCTGGTGCGGGCGGCGGAGCCGTGCTGCTCGGCGGCGACGAACCCGCCGGTGACGCCGCCGATGACGGCGGCGACCGCGGCGACGGCGGTGACCAGGGCGATCCGTCCGCGCAGCAGGCCGCGCCGGGCGCGGTTGCCGTGGCCGCCGTGGCCGCCGGGCTGGCCGGCGGTGGGCGGCTCGGGGGGCATGGGCGGGGGCGGGGTCGGGGAGTCGAAGCCGCCTGCCGAGTAGTCCTCGTGGTACCCGTAGGCGGTCGTGGCGGCGCTGCTGCCGAGGACGGTGCCCTCGACCACGCGGGGCTCGTACGGGCCGTACTGCTCGTCGTGGTGCTGCTGCTGTTCGCTCATGCCGACCAACGTCCGCCTGGTGGATGAGGATGGCATGAGAACCGGCTCAGAAGGGTCCGAGAAGCCCGTTGGGTTCTCATAAAGCCTGGTCAGGCGGTGTGCGGTGGCGGGTGGAGCGGAGTGCGCTACTCCGCTTCCCCGGTCGGGACCGCCGCGGCGCCGCCACAGCCGCAGGAACGGCGGATCACCAGGCGGGACGGGAACTTGCGGACCCGCTCGGTGTCCGATCCGGGCACCATCAGCGAGTCGTCGAGCACCAGGTCCACGGCGGCCCGGGCCATCGCGTCGCGGTCGGAGGCGACGGTGGTCAGCGGCGGGTCGGCGAGTGCGGCCTCGGGGACGTCGTCGAAGCCAGCCACCGCGAGGTCCTCCGGGACCTTCAGGCCGACCTCGCGGGCGGCCCGCAGCACGCCGATCGCCTGGTCGTCGGTGGAGCAGAAGATCGCCCGCGGCCGGTCCGGCGAGCGCAGCACCCCGAGCGCGACCTCGTACGCGCCGTAACGGTGGAAGGGCGCGTCGATCAGGTGGGGCTCGGTGGGCAGGCCGTGCGCGTCCATGGCGCGCTGCCAGCCCTCGACGTGGTCGATGACCGGGTCGCCGGGGGCGGGGGACTCGACCGGGCCGCCGAAGCAGGCCACGTACGGGTGCCCGTGCACCTCCAGCAGGTGGCGGACGACGGCCTCGGCGCCGCCCACGTCGTCGGTGACCACCGCGACGTCGTCGATCGCCTCGGGGCGGCGGTGCAGCAGCACGACCTTGGCGCCCTCCATCGCGGCGAACTCCTCGGCGGCGCGCTGCGAGGGGCCCTGGCTGACCAGGATCAGGCCGGAGACACGCATGCCGAGGAAGGCCCGGACGTAGTGCACCTCGCGGTCGTCCACGTAGTCGGAGTTGCCGATCAGCACGAGCTTGCCGCGCTCGGAGGCGGCCCGTTCCACGGCGTGCGCCATCTCGGCGAAGAAGGGCTGGCGGGCGTCCGGGACGACCATGCCGATCAGGTTGGTCCGGCGGGAGGCCATCGCCTGGGCGACGCTGTTCGGCCGGTAGCCGAGCTGCTCGATCGCGGCGAGGACCTTCTCCCGGGTCGCGGGCGCGACCGGGCGCGGCCCGTTGTTGATGACGTAGCTGACGACCGCGGTCGAGGTACCAGCCAGCCGGGCTACATCGTCGCGCGTCACTTTGGCCACGGGGGGAGTCTACGCGTGTGGCGTGCGCGTCGGCAGTGGGACCTGGGGCTTTCCGTCAGGGCTTTCGGCAGGTGCCCGGCAGGTGCCGGGGAGCGAACCGGACAAGCCGGGCGGGGGTGGCCCGCCCGGCCGTCGGTCAGGCCTCCAGCGGCGCCGAGGGGCGCTGGGCGAGCTCCGGGCGCTCGCCCTTCTCCGGCTTCTCCGGGACGACGAAGCGGTAGCCGACGTTGCGCACGGTGCCGATCAGCTGCTCGTGCTCGACGCCGAGCTTGGCGCGCAGCCGGCGGACGTGCACGTCCACCGTGCGGGTACCGCCGAAGTAGTCGTAGCCCCAGACCTCCTGCAGCAGCTGGGCCCGGGTGAAGACCCGGCCGGGGTGCTGGGCGAGGTACTTGATCAGCTCGAACTCCTTGAAGGTGAGGTCGAGCGCCCGGCCCTTGAGCTTGGCGGAGTAGGTGGCCTCGTCGACCGTGAGGTCGCCGTTGCGGATCTCCATCGGGCTGTCGTCGGTGCTGATGTGGAGCCGGCCGAGTGCGAGCCGCAGCCGGGCCTCGACCTCGGCCGGGCCGGCCGTGTCCAGCAGGACGTCGTCGATGCCCCACTCGGCGGTGACGGCGGCGAGGCCGCCCTCGGTCACCACCAGGATCAGCGGGCAGTCGATGCCGGTGGAGCGCAGCAGCTGGCAGAGGCTGCGGATCTGCGGCAGGTCGCGCCGGCCGTCGACCAGGATGACGTCCGCACTGGGGGTGTCCACCAGGGCGGATCCCTCGGCGGGGGCCACCCGGACGTTGTGCAGCAGCAGGCCGAGGGCCGGCAGCACCTCCGCGGAGGGTTGCAGAGCGTTGGTGAGGAGGAGGAGAGAACTCATACCCGGTAGTCCCCTTTCCGGGTCGTCGCGGTCGCGTTACGGCTGCCGCCACAGCCGGATGGCGCACGTGCTGAGGTCGGGGGGAGGTGGACGGACGCCCGAGGAGCGCCGGAGGGCCGGCCGGTGCGCAGGACGCGACGGCGCACGCGCCGAGGGTCCCGCAACCCTTGGCGCGCCGTTTCTGCCCTGTTCATCCCGCGAACCCTCCGGTTTGTTTCCGGTCCCGGGCGGCGGCCCGGGTGCCGGGTGGACACCCCGGCCGGCCGGGGCACGTCGTCGTGCCGCGTGGGGCGGGGCGGTTCCCGCGACGCGCCGGGGGTGGGCCGACGAATCGCAAGAATGTCCGTACTGGCGTCCTGAAAGCACAAAAGGACCCGGGGGCGACTCTGCCCGGATCCCTCTTGGACGTCGAGGATAGCCGACGGCCCTCCGCGCCGGGAGGGCTCGAATCCGGCGGTTCGCCCAATCCGGGCGCGCGCCGGGTGAGCCTGGACACAGCTTCGAGCCGTCCTCCGGGCCCCCTCGGCCAGGGCGATTGCCCCTAGTGGAGGCGGACACGCCATCATGGGACGCACATCGGCGGCGCCGTGCGAGTCCATCTTTCGGGTGGTCGGGCGGCCCGGTGGCGAGCCGGACCGGGGCACCGGGGCCGGGCGAGGACGACGAGAAGGGGTGGCCCCGATGGGTGCGACCACGGAGCCCGCGAGCGGCGCCCGGGTGCGCGGGACGATCCGCTACTGGGCGGCCGCGAAGTCCGAGGCCGGGCTGGCCGAGGAGCCGTACGAGGCGGTGACCCTGGCGGAGGCGCTGGCGCAGGCCAGGCGGCGGCACGCGGACCGGCCGAAGCTCGTCCAGTTGCTCGGGCACTGCTCCTACCTGGTCGACGGCTCCCAGGTCGGCGGCCGGGACCACACGACCGTGGCCCTCACCGAGGGCGGCACGGTCGAGGTGCTGCCGCCGTTCGCGGGAGGCTGAGCGGCGTGACGGACATGAACAACGCGAACCAGGGCGGCTACGGCGAGTGGCCGCAGCAGCCCCAGCCGCAGTACCCGCAGTACCCGCAGCCCCCGTACCCGCAGGCCCAGGCGCCGCAGCCGGGGCAGCAGCCGCCGTACGGCCACCCGGGGTACGGGCAGCCGCCGATGGACGACGCGGCGACCACGCTGCTGCCGCCCGTCCCCGCGATGGACGACGCCACGGCGACCACGCTGTTGCCGCCCGTGCCGCCGATGGACGACGCGGCCACCACGCTGCTGCCGCCCGTGCCCCCGATGGAGGACGCGGCCGCGACGACGCTGCTGCCGCCGGTGGTCGTGTCCGGCGCGATGCCGCCCGCCCCGCCGGCCTGGACGCCCGCCCCGCCGCCGGCACGGCACGCCGCGCCGCCGCAGGCCCGGCACGCCGCTCCGGCGCCGGGCCCGCAGCGGGCGGCCCCGCCGATGGCGCCCCCGCAGCAGGGAGCGCCCGCCCTCGACTCGCCGACCATGACGCTCAAGCGGCCGGTCGTCCCCGGCGGCCCGGCGGGCGCCCCGGCCGCGCCGCCGTACGCGGCCGTCCCGGCGCAGCCCGCGCCGGTGGCGCCGCCCGCCGGCCCGCGCGGCCGGACCGGTTCGCCGATCATCGATCCGGGCCTGCAGCCCGCGCTGATCACCGCCGGCGTGGCCGCGCTGCTGGCCGGCGGCGCCGCGCTCGGGCAGGTGGCGCTGGCACTGGTGGTGGCGCTGCTCCAGGTGCTGACGGCGGCCGGCTGGTTCCGGCTGAACGGGATGTGGCCGGCCCGCCAGGGCATCGCGCTCGCCGCGCTGGCCGGGCTGACCGCGGACGCGGCGGTGCTGCTGGCGGACTCCGAGGGCAGCGTGGCGGCGGTGGTCGGCACGCTGGGCGGGTTCTTCCTACTGGTCCTGGTGCTGCAGACGTTCCGCCCCTCGGACCCGAAGGAGCGGTTCTACGCGCTGACGGTGCTCGGCTCGGCCACGGTGGTGACGGCGCTGTGCACCTCGCTGCTGGTGGCCGACTGGGTGCCGGCCGGGGTGGGCGCGGTCGCGCTGGCCACCGTGCTGGCCGCGGCGCCGCTGCCCGGTCCGAAGCTGCTGGGTCCGGTGCTGGGCCTGGCGGCGGCGGTGCTGCTGGGTCTGCTGGTGGGCGCGCCGCCGGCGCTGGGGGTGCTGGCGGGGCTGGG
This sequence comes from Kitasatospora sp. NPDC127121, assembly GCF_042677305.1. NCBI lineage: Bacteria > Bacillati > Actinomycetota > Actinomycetes > Kitasatosporales > Streptomycetaceae > Kitasatospora > Kitasatospora sp. NPDC127121. The sequence continues at coordinate 31,852 of NZ_JBHXTQ010000044.1, forward strand.
TGCGCTGGTCGGCCGACGCGTCGCGGCGTACGACTTCCCGTCCCGGTTCGTGCACATGACGGCGGGTGTGGCGTTGCCGCTGGCGGTGGCCTCGCCGCTGATCTGGATCGCCACGGACCTGCTGGCCGGCTGACACCCGGCAGACGACCGGCGAGTCCCGCTCCGGAACCATGCTCCGGGGCGGGACGTCGTACGGTCGGGCGGGAACGGCCTTGGCCGGGGGCCGCCATGGAACGCCGGGCAGGGAACGCCGGGCGAGGAACACCGAACGAGGACAGCGAACGACAAGGGCGACCGGCGACGACAGGGAGTGCGATGCGCGGATGGCTGAAGGCGACGATCGGCCTGGTGGTGCTCGCCGGCCTGCTGGTCGGCGCCGACCGGATCGCGGTCGGGGTGGCCGAGGACCAGGCCGCCGACCGGATGGTGAGCAGCGGCCGGATGAGCCAGCGGCCGGACATCTCGATCGAGGGCTTCCCGTTCCTCACCCAGGCGCTGTCGATGAAGCTGGACGACGTCCGGATCTCCTCCGACGGCCTGACCGTCGGCGACGGCGGCCGCCAGGTGGCGCTGCGCTCCTTCAAGGCCCGGCTGTCCGGCGTCACGGTGAGCGACAGCCTGAAGAGCGCCACGGTGGACAGCGGCACCGGCAGCGGCCTGATCTCGTACGCGGACCTCGCGCAGCTGCTGCCGCCGGCCTCCCAGCTGATGTCGGGGGCGGGCAAGCTGCCGGTGGGCGGCAACACCCGGCTGGCCCTGTCGTACGGCGGGCCGGGCAAGATCAAGGCCGCGCTGGGGCCGATCGCGGTCGGCGAGGGTTCGCTGCACAACAACGGGAGCACCGTCACGGTGGACGGCTTCCAGCTCAGCGCGCTGGCCGGGATGTTCGCCGGGGTCACCGACCAGCGGCTGGCGCCGATGAGCTTCACCCTCGACTCGCTCCCGGCCGGGCTGAAGCTGGCCGACAAGGACGGGGCGACGCCGCTGCCGGAGGGCGTGCAGCTGACCTTCGAGGGCAAGGGCGTCAAGCTGCTGGACTGACCGGCCGGTCACTTCCACTCCCGTGCCGCTCCTTCCCTCGGTTCCTTCCTCCCGTTCCTTCCGCTCCTTCCGTCTCTTGCGTTCCGCTCCGCGAGACGCGCCGTCCGGCGCGTCTCGCGGAGCGGTGTCGTTTCCGCCCGTTGTGGGCCGTCCGGGGCCGCCGGTCTCGGACGGGACGGCTGCCCGGCAGACCATGAAAGGGTCAAATCTCAGTATTCGGTCTATCTGGTCTCGGCATTCGGTACGCTGATGACAGCGGGCCTTCGGTGTCCCTAGCATCGTCGACATGAAGCGACAGACGGATCTCACGAAGCGGCGGGCGGTCGACCTGTGCCGCGTGGCCGCCTGTCTGTGTCGAATGCGCTAACTCGGCGTTTTGGCTGGGCAGTTGAAGCCCGCCGCCGATTTTCCCGGTGACCTTGCCCGGCCACCCCGGCCGGCCGTCGCCGCCGCACCCCGCAGCTCCCCGCCCGGTCGGCCCGGACCACCACCCTCGTCCCAGTATTCGGACAGGAATTCGGACCGCAGTCGCCCGGGCACCCAGCAGCACCTCCCGAGCAGAACCTTCCGCACACCGCCCTCGGATGGAGAACACCACCATGAGCCGCAGCGACGTCCTGGTCGACGCCGACTGGGTCCAGGCCCACCTGGACGACCCGAAGGTCGTCATCGTCGAGGTCGACGAGGACACCTCCGCGTACGACAAGAACCACATCCGCAACGCCGTCCGGATCGACTGGAAGCAGGACCTCCAGGACCCGGTCCGCCGCGACTTCATCGACCAGGCCGGCTTCGACGCGCTGCTCAGCGCCAAGGGCATCGCCAACGACGACACCGTCGTGCTCTACGGCGGCAACAACAACTGGTTCGCCTCGTACGCCTACTGGTACTTCAAGCTGTACGGCCACGGTGACGTCCGCCTGCTGGACGGCGGCCGCAAGAAGTGGGAGCTGGACTCCCGCGACCTGGTCGCCGAGGTGCCGGCCCGCGAGGCCACCGAGTACCGGGCGCAGGCCGTCGACTCCTCGATCCGCGCCTTCCGCGACGACGTGCTCGCGGCCATCGGCCAGCTCAACCTGGTCGACGTCCGTTCGCCCGACGAGTTCTCCGGCAAGCTGCTCGCCCCGGCGCACCTCCCGCAGGAGCAGTCGCAGCGCCCCGGCCACGTGCCGAGCGCCCGCAACATCCCGTGGGCCAAGAACGCCAACGACGACGGCACCTTCAAGAGCGACGACGAGCTCAAGGCGCTGTACGAGGCCGAGGGCATCGACCTGGCGAAGGACACCATCGCCTACTGCCGCATCGGCGAGCGCTCCGCGCTCACCTGGTTCGTCCTGCACGAGCTGCTCGGCCAGGAGAACGTCAAGAACTACGACGGTTCGTGGACCGAGTACGGCAGCCTCGTCGGCGTGCCGATCGAGCTCGGCAGCAACTGAGCCCGCGGCTCGACCGTCGTCAGAAGGGAAGACAAGACATGTGCGGTGCGAAGGCCGGCGGCCCGGACCTGGCAGGAGTTGACGTGGCGAACGAAACGATCATCCAGGGTTCGGTGACCCGCGACGGTGAGCCGGTCAACGGCTACGTCCGGCTGCTCGACGAGGGGGGCGAGTTCACGGCCGAGGTGCCCACCTCGGCGACCGGCCAGTTCCGGTTCTTCGCCCGCCCGGGCAAGTGGACCCTGCGCGCGCTGGTGCCGGGCCAGACCGTGGACCGTCAGGTGGTGGCCTCCCAGGGCACCGCCGTCGAGGTCGCGATCGCGGTCTGATCGACGCCCGATCGACCCGATCGACCCGATCCACCTGATCCGCCCGATCCACCAGATCCGCGGACGAAGTACACCGAGGGCCCTGCCGCGGCAGGGCCCTCGGTCGTACCGTGGAGGCGTGCAGACAAGGCGGCGGCGGCACTACTACTTCGCCCTGATGGGCGTCTGCCTGGGCCTGTTCGTGCTGGCCTGGGGCGTGGTGAGGTTCTTCTCCGTGCCCGCCGCGATCGGCATGTGCGTGGTCGCGATGGTGATCCCGCCGGCCGCCGCCGTGTTCGCCAACAAGCGGGACCCGGACGACGACTGGTGGAACGACCCGCGCTGGGACGACCCGAAGTGGGACGATCCCGGCCACGACCGGGACCGCCCCGACCACGAGGAGCACCCGTAGGCGTCAGTAGACGAGTGCCTGGACGTTGTCCGCCATGATCTCGCTGACGAAGACCTGCGCGCCCGCGATCCGGACGCCCTCGACGGTGTCCTGCTGCACGATCCCCCGGCGGGCCGCACACTGGGTGCACAGCGTCACCGAGCCGCTCGCGAGGATCGCCTCCAGCAGGTCCGGAAGCGGTGCCGCGTGCGGCAGTTCGAACTCCGCCGCCCGCCCCGGCAGGGCGAACCAGGAGGACTCCCCGGTCAGCCAGAGCGAGACCTCGATCCCGCTGGCGACGGCCACCGCCGCGACGGTGAACGCCTGCGAACACCGCTCCGGCGCATCGGCCCCGGCGGTGACCTTGATGACGAGTTTCTTCGACATGGCGCCACCTTAGAGGGCTCGCGGCCCCCGCTCGCCGTCATCCCAGGATCCCTTGGGGAAACCTTGGACGGCGGGGGAGAATCGGCGCGAACGATGACGTGGTGGGGCTCACCGCGACCGGCCGATGACCGGCGGATAGAGTGAGCGGCAGCAAAATCCACCACACTGTCGCCGCCTGGGAGCCACCCGTGTCCGGTCTGGAAATCTTCTTCGACGGTCTGCTGGCCCTCATGGCCGTGCTGATCACCTGGTTCGCCATCTTCTCGGTGATGAAGCTCTACCAGGGCCAGCGCTGATCCTGCCGTACGGTTGAGGCAGCCCACACCGACGACGACAGCGACCAGGAACATGATCGAGATCCCCTCTGACCTCCACAAGGACGTCGTCCCGCTCGCCTTCCTCCTCGGCACTTGGGAGGGCGCGGGCGTCTATGACTTTCCGGGCGCCGAGAAGTGCAACTTCGGCCAGGAGATCGTGATCCGGCACGACGGCCGGCCCTTCCTGGAGTTCCGCTCCCGCACCTGGGTGCTGGACAACGAGGGCGAGAAGGTCCGTCCGCTGGAGAACGAGCACGCGTTCTGGCGCATCACCAGCAACCACGACGGCACCAGCGGCGTCCGCGGGATCGAGATCTCCTCCGTCCGCGACGACGGCACCGTGGAGATCTGGTACGGCGAGCTGGCCGACGGCAAGCCGCAGATCGACGTCTCCACGGACGCGGTCGCCCGGATCGAGGGCTCGCCGGAGTACTCGGGCGGCAAGCGGCTGTACGGCTTCGTCAACGAGGAGCTGCTCTGGGTCGGCGAGAAGGCCGCCCCGAACGTGCCGCTGCGCCCGTACATGTCGGCCCAGCTGAAGAAGGTGCTCAGCCCGGCCCAGCTGATCAAGGACATCAACGACCTGCCGGACGACGGCATCGCGTTCTTCAAGTGAGCCCGGCGCTCCGCTGAGCGGTACGGCTTTCGCGTGAGGTAGGGACCGGCCGCCGGCCGGTCCCTACACTTGCCTCAGGACCCCCGACCTTGGCAGGGACAGCACCGTGGCGGACACCGGCACCACCGACTGGCAGCTCTCCGGCGACTGGAAGGCCGACCTGCGCGAACGCGGCTACCGGCTGACCCCGCAGCGGCAGCTCGTACTCGAAGCCGTCGACCGCCTCGACCACGCCACCCCCGACGAGATCCTCTGCCACGTCCGGCAGACCGCCAGCGGCGTCAACATCTCCACCGTCTACCGGACCCTGGAGCTGCTGGAGGAACTCGGCCTGGTCTCGCACGCCCACCTCGGCCACGGCGCCCCGACCTACCACCTGGCCGGCCGCCACCACCACCTGCACCTGGTCTGCCGGGACTGCGACAAGGTCTCCGAGACCGGCACCGAGATCGCCGAGCCGCTGATCAGCAGCCTGCGCGAACAGCACGGATTCGACACCGACCTCAAGCACTTCGCCATCTTCGGCCGCTGCGCCGACTGCACCGCCAAGCTCGCGGACGGCCGGTCGTAAGCTGGCCGGTATGAAGAGCCCGCTGCTGAGCCTGCCCGGAGCCGTCCCCGCCGAAGGCGCCGACGAGGGCGTCGCCGCCCACTACGGCGACATCTTCCGCGAGCAACGCAACCTCGCGCAGGGCACCGGCTTCGTCGACCTCTCGCACCGCGGCGTGCTCACCGTCACCGGCCAGGACCGCCTGGCCTGGCTGCACCTGCTGCTCACCCAGCACGTCAGCGCGCTGGCGCCGCAGGAGGCCACCGAGGCGCTGGTGCTCTCCCCGAACGGGCACGTCGAGCACGCGCTCTACCTGGTCGACGACGGCACCACCACCTGGGCGCACGTCGAGCCGGGCACCCAGGAGGCGCTGCTGGGCTACCTGGAGAGCATGAAGTTCTTCTACCGGGTGGAGGTCGCCGACGCGACCGCCGAGTACGCCGTGGTGCACCTGCCGGCGGGCTCCACCGCCTCCGTCGAGGGCGTCGCGGCGGTGCGTGAACTCCCGTACGGGCGCGACCTGTTCGTGCCGCGCGCCGAGCTGGCGAAGCTGACCGCCGGGTACGGCCCGGCGGCGGGGGTCTGGGCGTACGAGGCGCTGCGGATCGAGGGCCACCGGCCGCGGCTGGGCTTCGAGACCGACCACCGGACCATCCCGCACGAGGTGGACTGGCTGCGCACCGCCGTCCACCTGCAGAAGGGTTGCTACCGCGGACAGGAGACCGTCGCCCGGGTGCACAACCTGGGCCGGCCGCCGCGCCGCCTGGTCTTCCTGCACCTGGACGGCACCGAGGAGACGCTGCCCCCGCACGGGACGCAGGTGCGGCTGGCCGCCGAGCCGGACGGGCGCCCGCTCGGCTTCGTCACCTCCTCGGCCCGCCACCACGAGCTGGGGCCGATCGCGCTGGCGATCGTCAAGCGGAACGTCCCGGTGGACGCGGTGCTGCTGGCCGGGACGGTGCCGGGCACCCAGGACGTGATCGTCCCGCAGTAGCCCGTGCGCCCGGCTGCGGTCAGACCTCCACGAGGACGGTGAACGGGCCGTCGTTCACCAGCGCCACCTGCATGTCGGCGCCGAACCGGCCCGTCTCCACCTTGGCGCCGAGCGCGCGCAGTTGGGCGACCACCTCGTCCACCAGGGGCTCGGCGACCGGGCCGGGGGCGGCGGCGTTCCAGGTCGGGCGGCGGCCCTTGCGGGCGTCGCCGTAGAGGGTGAACTGGCTGATCACCAGCAGTGGGGCCCCGAGGTCGGAGCAGGACTGCTCGACGCCCTCGTCGTCGGCGGGCAGCAGCCGCAGCGTCCACAGCTTGCGGGCCAGTTGGGCCGCCTTGGCCGGGGTGTCCTCGTGGGTGACGCCGACCAGGACGCAGAGCCCGGGCCCCTCGATCGCGCCGACGGTCTCTCCGGCCACGGTCACCCTGGCCTCGGTCACTCGCTGCACCACTGCTCGCATGCCGCCATTGTGCCGGAGGCCCGGGGCGTGCCCGCCGGGCACCCGGTGCCGTGCCCGGCGGCACCCCGGGGCGTGCGGGAGGGGCGCGTGTGCAGGTGGTGCACGCTGGGTGGTGCGCGCCTGCGCGGGGTCGGGCGCCGCTCTTCCTGCGAAAAGGTCCGGTCATATCAGCCACCCCCGTTCGCCAGGGGGCCGTTCGGGTGCACGGGCGGTGCGCCCGCGCCGGGCGGGGTGGCACGCTGGTGGACCGTACGGAGGGCCCGGCGCGCCATATGGTCCGCCGCACCGGGCCGGGCTCGGCCGGGAGGTCGAGCCGGTAGGTCAGGCGTTCTGGCGGCATCGCCCCGGTGGGTGGTTGCGGCCGGGAACCGGAACCTTCGGGGGTGGCCGGGCGTGCCAACGGACGGGACGCGTGAGCCCGTCGGGGGACGGGCCGGACCGGCGGCAGGGACGCAGTGCCGCGAGCGGGCGGGATCGGACGACGGCAGGTGGGTTGGTTGATGGACGCGAGCAGCGCGGCGTGGGACCGGTCCGGGCACGTGGCGGAGGTCGCCGGGGGCGCCGGGGCCCTGGGCACGGCGATAGAGCCCGACCTGGAGCGGCTGGGCCTGGACCAGCTGCGGATCCTGCGCCGGGAGACCCTGGAGCAGGAGGCCGACCTCTCCTACCTGCGGCGGCTGCTGCACGGGCGGATGGACATCCTGCGCGCCGAACTCGACCGCCGGCCCGGCGGTCCGCCCCGGCCGGCCGGACCGCCAGGGGCGGGCGGCGCCGACGGGCCCCCCGGCGACCTGCTGGACCGCCTCCCGGCCATCCTGACCGACGCGCCCTCCACCGTGCGGCGCTCGGCCCGGCACGTCACGCTCGGGCCGCCACGCGGCCACGAGTCCCAGCTGGAGGCGGCCGAGCTGATGGGGGACGTCCAGCTCGCCGACCTGGCCGCGCACCCGGCGGAGGAGCTGCTGGCCGCGCTGGAGCGGCTGCGCGCGCACGAGCGCGAGGTGTCCGGGCGGCGGCAGCGGCTGCTGCGGACGGCCGACGGTTGCAGCGCGGAGATCACCCGCAGGTACCGTGATGGGGAAGCACGGGTCGAGGACCTGCTCGCAGGGGGGCCGCTCTGACCGGGTGAGGTACCACGGGCGGGCGGGGCCCGGTCCACCCTCACCCCCGGAAGGCTCCCGCCATGTCCCAGTCCGCCACCCCGCCCGTCGTCCTCGCCGAGGTCATACGCTCGGGCTTCACCGAGGGCCGCCATCACGGTTCCCTGGTGCTGCTCGCCGCCGACGGCTCGGTGGAGTTCGCGCTCGGCGACCCCGACGCTCCGGTCTTCCCCCGGTCGACCGCCAAGCCGTTCCAGGCGGTGGCCACGCTGCGGGCCGGGCTGGCGATCGAGGGCGAGCTACTGGCGCTGGCCGCCTCCAGCCACTCCGCAGAATCGTTTCATCTCGATGCTGTCCGGGCCATCCTGAGCTCCGCCGGGCTCGACGAGTCCGCCCTGCGCACCCCGGCCGACCTCCCGCTGGACGAGACCGAGGCGGAATTGCTGCTCGGCTCCGGCGGCCGCCGCGCCCCCGTCCTGATGGACTGCTCCGGCAAGCACGCCGGCTGGCTCGCCGCCTGCGTCGCCAACGGCTGGGACACCGCGAGCTACCTCGACCCCGGGCACCCGATCCAGCGGCTGGCCCGCGAGGCCCTGGAGGAGGGCACCGGCGAGACCGCCACGCACGCCGGGGTGGACGGCTGCGGCGCGCCGCTGCTGGCCGTCACGCTGACCGGCCTGGCGCGCGGCTACCGCGGCCTGGTGCTGGCCGCCGAGGGCACGGCGCCCCGCCGGGTGGCCGACGCGATGCGCGCCCACCCCGAGTACGTGGCCGGCACCCGCCGGGCCGACACCTGGCTGATGCGGGCCGTCCCCGGCGCGCTGTCCAAGATGGGCGCCGAGGCCGTCCAGGTGGTGGCGCTGCCGGACGGGCGGGCGCTCGCCTTCAAGATCGACGACGGCGGCGAGCGGGCCCGCGGCCCGGTGCTGGCGGCCGCACTGCGCCGGCTCGGGGTGACCGGCGCGGACGAGACCGTCGAGCGGATCGGGGCGGCCCCGCTGCTGGGCGGCGGCGTCCCGGTCGGGCAGGTGCGGGCGGCCTTCTAGCGGCCTCCCACGGCCTCCCGGGGGCCTGCAAGGGGCCTCCCCGGGGCCCGCCGCGGCCTGCAAGGGGCCTGGCAGCGGCCTTCCAGGGGATGCGGGGCGGCCGGAGGCGGCCGTCGGCGTGCGGGCGGAGCGGCGGCGGTGCACGGTGGACCGGGGGCCGTCGCACAGCTGAGGGAGTCCGCCATGACTGACCACGTGTACCGGGTGACCGAGATCGTCGGATCCTCGACCGAGAGCGTCGACGCCGCGATCCGCAACGGGGTGGAGCGGGCCTCCCGGACGCTGCGCAACCTCGACTGGTTCGAGGTGACGCAGGTCCGGGGCCACCTGGAGGACGGCGGGGTGAAGCACTACCAGGTCGGACTGAAGCTCGGCTTCCGGCTGGAGGACTGAGCCCGCTTCCGCGGCCCGGCCCAGGCCCGCTCGCAGCCCCGCTCCACAGCCCCGCCGTCGGCCCCGGCCGCCCGGTCAGCGTTCGGGCAGCACCAGCGGCACCCCGGTGCGCGGGTGCGCCAGCACCTCGACCGGGTGGCCGTACACCTCGCTGAGCAGCGGGGCGCGCAGCACCTCGGCGACCGGCCCGTCCGCGACCGTCGACCCGGCGTTCAGCAGCACCACCCGGTCCGCGTAGGCCGCCGCCAGGGACAGGTCGTGCAGCACCACGACCACGCCGTCCCCGGCGGCGGCGCGCTCCCGGGCGACCCGCAGCACCAGCTCCTGGTGGCGCAGGTCGAGGGCGGCGGTCGGCTCGTCCAGCAGCAGCAGCGGGGCGCGCTGGGCCAGCACCCGGGCCAGCGCCACCCGGGCCCGCTCGCCGCCGGACAGCGCGGTGAACGGGCGCCCGGCGAAGGCGGCGGACTCGGTGGCGGCCATCGCCTCGGCGACCACGGCCTCGTCCTCGGCGGCGGCCGCCGTGCCGGTCCAGGGGGCGCGGCCCATCCGGACCACCTCGTCGGCGGGGAACGGGAAGGACAGCGCGGCGGACTGCGGCAGCAGCGCGCGGTGCAGGGCGAGCTCGGCGGCGCCGTAGCCGGCCAGCGGGCGGCCGCGCAGCCGGACCTCGCCGCCGTCCGGCCGGACGTCGCCGGCCAGGACGGACAGCAGGGTGGACTTGCCGGCGCCGTTCGGCCCGAGCAGCGCGACCACCTCTCCGGCGGCGACCCGCACCGACGCGCCGTCCAGCAGGGCACGCCCGCCGATGGTCAGCCGGACGGTCTCGGCGGTCAGCAACTCGCTTCCGGGCAGGGGCCGTTCGGGCACCTCCCGGGGGGTTCGCAATCTCATGCCCAGCCTCCCTGCCTGCTCCTGGTACGGCGCAGCAGCCAGAAGAAGAACGGACTGCCGATCAGTGCGGTGAGCACCCCGAGCGGCAGCTCGGCCGGCTCGGCGACGGTGCGGGCGGCGAGGTCGGCGGCCACCAGGACCAGCGCGCCGCCGAGCGCCGAGGCGGGCAGCAGGAAGCGGTGGCCGGGCCCGGCCAGCATCCGCAGCAGGTGCGGGACGACCAGTCCGACGAAGCCGATGATGCCGCTGACCGCGACGGCCGCGGCGGTGAGCAGCGCGACGACGGTGATCAGCACCAGCCGCATCCGCTCGACGTCCACCCCGAGGTGGCGGGCCGGGCGTTCGCCGAGGGCCAGCAGGTCCAGCTTGCGGGCGTACAGCGGGGCGACGGCCAGGCCGACGGCGGCGAACGGCAGGACGGCGAGCACCTTGCCCCAGGTGGCCTGGGCGAGCGAGCCGAGCTGCCAGAAGGTGACCTGGCTGATCGCGGCGGAGTCGGCGGTGAACAGGAAGATCCCGATCAGCGCGCCGCAGAAGGCGTTCACGGCGACCCCGGTGAGGATCAGCGTGACCACCTCGGTGCGTCCGCCGGAGCGGGCCATCAGGTACACCGCGAAGACGGTCAGCAGGCCGCTGGCGAAGGCGAAGGCGGTGATCGTCCAGCTGCCGAGGGCGTCCAGGCCGAGCACGATGCAGGCCACCGCGCCGACCGCGCCGCCCGAGGAGACGCCGATCACGGCGGGTTCGGCCAGCGGGTTGCCGAACACGCCCTGCATCAGCGCCCCGGCGCAGCCGAGCGAGCCGCCGACCAGCAGGGCGAGCACCACCCGGGGGAGCCGGACGTTCCACAGCACCGACTCGGGCACCCGGTCCAGGGCGTGCCCGCCGAGGCCGAGCCGGTGGGCGGCGGAGGCCAGGATGTCGCCGAGCGGGATGCGGTAGGCGCCGATGCCGGCGGCGAGCAGGGCGCAGAGCACCAGGGCGGCGGCGAGCCCGGCGGTGATCAGGGTGGTCCTGCTGACGGCGGGCGCGGTCTTCGCCCGTACGGCGGTGGTCACTTGGCGTCCGCCGGGTAGAGCTGGGCGGCGATCTCGCGGAGCACCTGGGGGGTGCGCGGGCCGTAGCTGAGCAGTTGGCCGTCCTCGATCGAGACGATCCGGCGGTCGAGGCCGGCCGGGGTCTGGGCGACGCCGGGCAGCTTGAGCAGGCCGTCGACGCCGCCGACCGAGTCCAGGCCCTTGCTCATCACCAGGATGGCGTCGGGCGCGGCCTTGACCAGGGCCTCGCTGGTGAGCGGGGTGAAGTCGCCGGTGAGGCCGGCGGCGGTGCCGGCGTCCTGGCCGCCGACCGCCTCGATCAGCGAGCCGGCGCCGGAGGCGGGCCCGCCGAGCAGGTAGACGGAGGCGCTGCCGCGCAGGTAGAGGAAGGCGACCTTGGGGTGGCGGGCGGCGGCCGGGGCGGCGGCCCTGGCCTCGTCGATGCGCTGTTCGGTGCGCTCCTTCAACTGCCGTCCGGCGTCCGGGACTCCGAGGGCGGCGGCGACGGTGTCGATGCGCGGGCCGACGTCGGCGAGCCGCTTGGCGTCGTCCAGGACGAGCAGCGGGACGCCGGCCGCGCGGATCTGCGCGATGGCCTCGGCCGGGCCGGTGGAGCGGTCGGCGAGGACGACGGTGGGGTGCAGCGACAGCACGCCCTCGGCGGACACGTCGTGGGCCTGGGTGATCACCGGCAGGGCGGTGGCCTGCTGGAAGGTGGTGGAGACGTCCCGGGCGACGACCTTGGGGCCGAGGCCGAGGCTGAACACCAGCTCGGAGAGGCTGCCGTTGAGCGGGATGATCCGCTCGGCGCTGGTGACGGTGACCTGGCGGCCGTCGACGGAGGCGGTGGTGGCCGGGAGCTGCGGGACGGGTTCGACGGGCAGCGGCTCGACCGCGTCGGGGGCCCGGGAGGAGCTCGCCGCGGCCGCTCCGGTGGTGGTGCCGGACGGGCCGCAGGCGGTGAGGGCGAGTAGCAGGCCGAGGGCGAGCAGCAGGAGGGCGGGCCCGCGGGCCGCCCCGGTTCGGATCGTACTGCTGCTCAACGCGCTTCCCTTCGATGGGAGTTGTCGCCGCTCCGGTCCTGGTGGAGGGGTTGCGGCGGGACTCTTGACTCATATATTAGGTTAGCCTTACCTGAGTTCCGCAAGGGGGTCGGCGCCACGCCCGACCCCTCCCTTGCCGCGTCCTTCACCACCACTGACCGCACCCCGCCGAGGAGTGATCCGCCGTGCCCCTGTCCAGCCGGCTCCGCCGTCTGGCCGCCACCCTGGTGGCCGCCCTCGCCGCCCTGCTGGCGGTGGGCCTCTCACCCGGCCCGGCACACGCGGCGGAGGGCAAGGTCGCCGGCGGGCGGCTGGACTGGGGCATCAAGCAGTCCTTCCTGACGTACATCACCGGCCCCATCGCCAAGGGGAGTTGGACGCTCAACGGCGGCGCGGCCACGGTCGGCGGCAGCACCTTCCGGTTCCACTCCGCGACCGGCGGCTACGACCCGGCGACCGGTGTGCTGACCGCCGCCTTCTCCGGCGGGGTCCGGTTCACCGGGCACCAGGAGAACGGCGCCAACGCGCTCGACCTGAGCCTCGGCCGGCTCACCGTCCGGGCCGTCCAGGGCGGCGCGGCCGGGCTGTACGCCGACGTCAGCAGCAAGTCCAAGGACACCGGACAGGTCAGCAACGCGAGCCAGGCCAAACTGGCCGAGCTCTCACTGGCCGGCGTCGACCTGCGCGGCGCGGCCGGCACCCTGACGCTCAGCAACGTGCCGGGCACCCTCACCGACGCCGGGGCCAAGGCCTTCGGCAACTTCTACCCCGCCGGGACGGCCCTGGACCCGCTCACCCTCTCGGTCAACCTGCCCGCCGCGCAGCCGACTTCGCAGGCCCCGTCGCCGACCGCCGCGGCCACTCCCTCGGCGGCCGCCGTGCCGACGCCGTCGGCGACCGCCGAGACCCCGTCCGCCGAGACCCCGACCGCCCCACCCGGCGCCCAGGCCCCCGACAGGACCGAGTTCGCCAACGGCGCCCTCGACTGGGGCGTGCGCCGCACCTTCCGCGACTACGTCACCGGCGCGATCGCCCAGGGCCGCTGGGAACTCGGCGCCGGCGCGGCGGACGGCGGAGCCTACTTCCGCTGGACCCCGGCCAAGGGCGGCTACGACCCCGCCAACGGCGACCTCACCGCCGCCTTCACCGGCACCGTGCGCTTCACCGGCCTGCGCAGCGGCGACACCTACGGCCTGGACCTCACCCTCGCCAACCCGGGCGTCACCGTGGCCGGCGGCCAGGGCCGACTGGTCGCGGACGTCTCCGGCCGGACCCCGGACGGCGCCACCCAGCAGCTCACCGGCGTCGAGCTGGCTGCCTTCGACCCGGCCGGCCTCAAGCCCGAGGGCGGCCTGCTGAAGGCCGTCGAGGTGCCGCTGAAGCTCACCGAGGGCGGTGCCAAGGCCTTCGGCGGCCTCTACCCGGTCGGCACCGAGATGGACCCGCTGAGCTTCGCCGTCGCGCTCGACCCGGCCGCGGCGCTGCCCCCGCTGCCGGACCTCGGCAGCGCCCCGGCCACCGCGCCGAGCGCCACCGCGACCCCCGCCACCAGCCCCTCCGCCGCGCCCGTCGCCTCCTCCTCCCAGGGCGGCTTCCCGGTGGCGGCCGTGGCCGGCGGCGCCGTGCTGGTGGCCGCGCTCGCCGTGACCGGCGGCCTGCTCGTCCGGCGCCGCCGCGCGGCCGCCGCGCCGGGCCCCGGCGACGCGGCCTGACACCCCGGAGCGTCCCCCCGCTCCCTCCCCCCGCCCCATCCGAACGGAGTACCCACCATGTCCCGCAACCGCACCCGGCTGGCCGCCCTCGCGGCCGCCACCGCCGGCCTCGGCCTGACCGCCCTCGGCGCCCCCGCACTGGCCTTCGGCGCGGGCGGCCCCGGCAGCGTCACGTACGACACCGGCGCGCTGGACTGGGGCGTGAAGGCCAGCTTCCGCAGCTACGTCAGCGGCCCGGCCTCCCAGGGCGGCGCCATCGAACTGACCGGCGGCGCCACCACCAACGCCGACGGCACCTTCCACTTCGGCCTGGCGAACGCCACGTACGACCTCGCCACCCACGCGCTGAGCTCCTCCTTCACCGGCGGGGTCCGCTTCACCGCCCACCACGGCGCGCTGGACGTCGCCCTCAGCGACCTCAAGGTCACCACCGCCGGGACGACCGGCACGCTCACCGCCGACACCGCGTCCAAGGAGTCGATGGGGGCCACCGAGGTCACCCGACGGGACGACGTGCCGCTGGTGACGTTCACCGTCGGGCGGGACACCACCACCGGGGTGCCGACGGCGGCGAAGCTGACCGAGCAGGGCGCCAAGGCCTTCGCGGGCTTCTACACGGCCGGGACGGACATGGACCCGCTGTCGCTGCTGCTGAAGCAGAGCCCGGCGACGCCGTCGCCGACGGCCACGGCGACCGCCACCGCTTCGCCGACGGCCCCGACCCCGACATCGACCCCGACCGCCACGGGCACGCCGACCGCCTCGCCGTCCGCCACCGGCACGCCGTCGGCCACGCCCACCGCCACGCCGTCGGCCACCGCGACGCCGTCCGCGACGCAGTCGCCGAGCGCCACCGCCTCGCCGTCCGCGAGCGCCACCCCGTCCGCGACCGGGACCCCGGCGCCCACCGGTGCCCCCGGCCGGCTGCCGGTGCTGAACGGCACCCTCGACTGGACGGTCAAGGAGAGCTTCCGCGCGTACCTGGCCACCCCGATGGCGAGCGGCAAGGTCGAGTTCGGCGGCGGCGCGGCCGACTACCGCTTCGGCGGCGCCACCGGCGGCTACAACACCGCCGACCACTCGCTGACCGCCGCGTTCGGCGGTTCGGTCCGCTTCCTCGGCCACCCGGGCAAGGACGGCTGGGCGCTCGACACCACGCTCTCCAAGCTGGGCCTGACGATCGACCAGGGCGGCGCCTTCCTGACCGCCGACGTGAACGGCAAGTCCCCCGACGGCAAGGCGACGTCGCTGAGCGGCGCGCGGATCGCCAAGCTGGACGTGCCCGCCTCCGCCCTGAAGCCGGTCAACGGCGTGGTGACGCTCTCCGGCGTCCCGGCCACGCTCACCGCCGAGGGCGTCTCGGTGTTCTCCAACTACCCGGCGGGCACGGCCCTGGACCCGGTCAGCGCCACCCTGGCGTTCGACAAGGACGCCAAGCTGCCGGCCACCCCGCCGACCGCCGGGTCCGGTGCCGGCGCCGGTACTGGCGGCGCCAACCAGCCTGCCGGAGGCCAGGGTTCGGGCACCGGTACGGTCGGCGGCGCCTCGCTGACCACCGGCGGCGGCCTGACCGGTGCGGGCGCTGCGGGCGGTGCGGGCGGCGTGCTGGCCGCCACCGGTTCGCAGACCCCGGTGGTCCCGCTGCTGGCCACCGCGGCCGGTCTGCTGCTGGTCGGCGGCAGCGCCACCGTGCTGGTGCGCACCCGGCGCGGCGCGCGCTCCTGACGCACCCCCGGGACGCGCGACGGCCCCGGCGAGCAACCGCTCGCCGGGGCCGGTCCGTTGGCGCACCCAGGCGGGTGCGCCCTACGGGGAAACGTTCAGGCGCTCAGCGGGTAGCGCGCGTCCAGGTCCCGGAAGACCGCGCCATTGAGCACGAAGGCCCGCTTGCACTCCTCGACCACCCGGCGCCGCTCCACCTCGTCCATCGCCAGCCCGGCCGCGTCCAGCCGGGCCCGGTAGTCGCGCTTGAAGGCGGCCGGGTTGTCGACCTCCTCGAAGACGTAGAACCGCACGCCGTCGCCCTTGCGCTCGAAGCCCCAGGTCTTCTCGGCGATGCCGCGGATGATCTGACCGCCGGACAGGTCGCCCAGGTAGCGGGTGTAGTGGTGCGCGATGTACCCGGCCGGCCACGTCTCGGCCAGTTCCTCCACCCGCGCGACGTACGCGGCGGTGGCCGGCAGCGGCGCCAGGCCGTCCTGCCAGTCCGGCCCGCGCAGGTGCGCCAGGTCGCGCTCGATGGCGGCGGTGCGCAGCAGTGCCCGGTCGATGAAGGGCCCGGCGAGCGGGTGCTCCGCCAGGTGTCCGGCGCGGCTCTCCAGGGCCCGGTAGACGTACCAGAGCTGGCCGGTGAGGTCGGCGTAGGCCTCGATGCCGAGCCGTCCGCCCAGCAGGTGGCTCATGAACGAGGACTGTTCCGCGGCCTCGTGCTCCTCGCTGCTGGCGGTGCGGAGCGCGGTGGAGAACGGGACGGGCTCGGGCGTGGGCATGCGGCCTCCAGGATCGGATTCGGCCCCGACTGTTTTGGTTAGCCTAACCTAACAAGCCGTCTTGCCGACAGGCTGTCGGCAAGACGGCCGCGCCCGGCCCCGGACACGGCGAAGGCCGGGGCCCGCGGACGAATCCGCGAACCCCGGCCTCCGGCTGCCCCGACCTACCTCGAACTGCTCAGAACGATCTGATCGAACGAGATCGGAACGACGGCTCAGTGACCGCCCTGCTCCGCCAGACGCTTGATCGAAGCGGTGACCTCGGCCTCGGCCTCGGCGCGGCCGACCCAGTTGGCGCCCTCGACGGACTTGCCCGGCTCCAGGTCCTTGTAGACCTCGAAGAAGTGCTGGATCTCCAGGCGGTCGAACTCCGACACGTGGTGGATGTCCCGCAGGTGCTCCCAGCGCGGGTCGGTGGCCGGAACGCACAGCAGCTTGTCGTCGCCGCCGGCCTCGTCGGTCATCTGGAACATGCCGATGGCGCGGCACTTGATGAGGCAACCCGGGAAGGTCGGCTCGTCCAGGATCACCAGCGCGTCCAGCGGGTCGCCGTCCTCGCCGAGCGTGCCCTCCACGTAGCCGTAGTCGGCCGGGTAGCGGGTCGAGGTGAAGAGCATCCGGTCGAGCCGCAGCCGGCCGCTCTCGTGGTCGACCTCGTACTTGTTACGAGAGCCCTTCGGGATTTCGATAAGGACGTCGAATTCCAACGGTTCCTCCAAGGTAGGGACTGACAGAATCCAAGTGTCTCCTACGGGAGTGAGTGCTCGGGAAAGGGGCCGGTCGGTGGGAACAGGGGTCGGGGCGGCGCGCCGCCGCAGGGGGACGGCCGCCGGACTGTTCGGAGCGGCCCTGCTGGTCGCCGGAACGGTCCTGACCTCGGGCGGAGCGTACGCGCAGCCCTCCCCGGGCCCCGGCGGCCACAGCACCGAGCACGGCGAGGGCGACGGCCGGGGCGACGGCCGGGACGGCCGCGACGGTGGGAAGGGCGGCCGGGGGAGGGGCGACGGCAAGCCCGGGCCGGGCGACACCCCGGCCACCCGCCCGGCCGAACAGCCCACCGCCCCCGGCACCGCCGCCGGCTCCACGCCTGCCGGCACCGGCTCCACGGGCCCCACCGGCTCCGCCCCCGCCCCGGGTGGCGGCGCCCGCCCGGCCCCCGCCCCCGGCGCCGTCCTGGCCACCGTCGAGGCAGGCGGCTCCGCCGCCGCACCCACCGCCCAGGGCCTCCAGCAGGCGCTCGCCGCCGTCGTCGCCGACAAGAGCCTCGGCACCGTCACCTTCGCCGTCGCGGACGCCGCCGGCGGTCAACTCCTGTACGGCTCCGGCGAGAACACCCCGGGCACCCCCGCCTCCACCACCAAGCTGGCCACCGCGATCGCGGCCCTGTCGCTGATCCCCGGCGACACCCGGCTGACCACCCGGGTGGTCCGGGGCGCGGACCCCGGCACGATCACCCTGGTCGGCGGCGGCGACCCGACGCTCACCGCGCTGCCCGCCGACCAGGTCCAGATCGGTGGTCAGGCGGCCGATGCCGACACTGCCCCCGCCTCGCTCGACGCCCTGGCCCGGCAGACCGCCGCCGCTCTCAAGGCCGCCGGCACCACCACCGTCAAGCTCGACTACGACCTGTCGATGTACGCGGGCAATCCGCAGCACAAGAACCACGACGCGCAGAACATCGCCCTGGTCGTCCCGCTGATGGCCGACGAGGGCAGGGTGGACCCCAAGAGCCGCGACGAGGCGCCGGCCCGGGTCGCCGACCCGGCCGGGAAGGCCGCCGAGAGCTTCGCCGCCCTGCTCAAGGCCCAGGGCGTCACCGTCGACGGCACGGCCAAGCCCGCCGCCGCCCCGGCCGCCCCCGCCGCCACCGTCCTCGGCCGGGTGGACTCGCCGACCGTCGCCCGGCTGGTCGAGCGCATGCTCACCACCTCCGACAACCAGCTCGCCGAGGCGATGGCCCGTCAGGCGGCCCTCGCCGCAGGCCAGCCGGCCAGCTTCGAGGGCGCCGCCACCGCCGTCACCCGGGAACTCGCCAAGCTCGGCGTGCCGATGACGGGCGTGTCCCTGAACGACGGCAGCGGACTGCACCCGGGCAACGCCGTCCCGCCGGCCGTCCTCGTCCAACTCCTCGCCCTGGCCGCCTCCGACCAGCACCCGGCCCTGCGCCCGGTCCTCACCGGCCTGCCCATCGCCGGCTTCACCGGCACCCTCGGCAAGCGCTACGGCACCGGCTCGGGGGCCGCCGCTGCGGCCGGCCTGATCCGCGCCAAGACCGGCACCCTCAGCGGCGTCAACACCCTCGCCGGCACCGTCGTCGACGCCGACGGCCGCCTTCTGGCCTTCGCCGTCATGACCCGCACCACGGCCCCCGCCGACACCGCCCGCGCCGCCATGGACCGCATCGCCGCCCGCCTCGCCACCTGCGGCTGCCGCTGACCCGCCCGCGCCCCCGCCCCGGGCCCCGCCGGGGGCGGGGTGAGGGTGTTCGTCGCGGGTGGCTGCCGCTGGTGGGTGGGAGCACGTACGGTGAGGGCATGACGAGCGCGAGTGGCGGTGCTGGCATGGTCGACTGGAATCTCGCGGTCGCAACCGCGACCAGGTTGGTGCGGCCGGGGCCGGAGGTGAGTCGGGCGGAGGCGGCGGCCGTGGTCGCCGAACTGCGCCGGCACGCGCTGGAGGCCGAGGAGCACGTCCGGGCGTTCACGGGGATGCGGTCGAGCAGTCTGACGGCGGCCACCGCGACGCCGGTGCTGGTGGTGGACCGCCCGGGCTGGGTGCGGGCGAACGTGGCCGGCTTCCGCACGGTGGTCCAGCCGCTGGTGGAGAAGCTCCAGGCGCGCCGGGCGAGCAGCCCGACGGCGGGGGTGTTCGGCGCGGTGGGGGAGAAGGCCACCGGCATCGAGGTGGGCGCGCTGCTGGCGTTCCTGGCCGGGAAGGTGCTCGGCCAGTACGAGACCTTCGCCCCGGCGGAGCCTTCGCTGGAGGCCCCGGACAGCCCGGCGGCGCTGTTCGACAAGCCGCGGCTGGGGCCGGAGGGCCCGGGGCCGGGCCGGCTGCTGCTGGTGGCGCCGAACATCGTGCACGTCGAGCGGGAGCTGGACGTCGACCCGTCCGACTTCCGGCTCTGGGTCTGCCTGCACGAGGAGACGCACCGGACGCAGTTCACCGCGGTGCCGTGGCTGCGCGACCACATCCAGTCCGAGGTGCAGTCCTTCCTGGCGGAGACGGACGTGGATCCGGGCGCCCTGCTGGACCGGCTGCGGGACGCGGCGGGTTCGCTCGGCGGCGGGCTGCCGGGTGTCGGGGGCCGGGAGGGCGTGCCGTCGGCGGGGCTGATGGAGGTCGTCCAGTCGCCGGCGCAGCGCGAGATCCTGGGCCGGCTGACGGCGGTGATGTCGCTGCTGGAGGGCCACGCGGACGTGGTGATGGACGGGGTCGGCCCGGCGGTGGTGCCGACGGTGGCGGAGATCCGGGAGAAGTTCCAGCAGCGCCGGGACCGCGGGGCGAACCGGCTCGACCTGCTGTTGCGCCGGCTGCTCGGCATGGACGCCAAGCTGCGCCAGTACCAGGACGGCGCGGTGTTCGTGCGCGGGGTGGTGGAGCAGGTCGGCATGGAGGGCTTCAACCGGGTCTGGACCTCCCCGAACACGCTGCCGACCAAGGAGGAGATCCACGATCCGGCCTCCTGGGTCGCCCGCGTCGCCCGCTGAGGCGGGCGCGGACGGGGCTCGGACCCCAAGCGCCGCGCGGTGGTCGGTGGTGGTCAAACCCGCTCGTACGAGTGGTCCAATCGGGCAGCCGGAGGGTGAAGATACGTTTCTCCATTCACCCGAACGTGGGACGGTGGTCGTACCGGTGGCGCGGGTGGCGTAGCGGGGTGCTCCTTTCTGCCACCATCTGTGAGCGCCCGGTAACAGGGCGCTCATGAAGCTGCGCGGCCCAGCCGCGCGAGCCGCCGTCCTGTCCCCTCCGTCGAGGAGTCGTCCGCCGTGGGTCCACACCCCGCAGTCGCAGCGATACGCCTGGCCGTCCGCCGCACGCTCACCGACCTCGCCGCCGAGGCCGGTACCACCTTCACCGCGCCCGTGCGCGAGCCCCGCGAGCGCCCGGCCGGGGCGCCCCTGGTGGGCGCCGCCGTCGGCACCACCCTGATCGGCAACGCCGCCCGGCACCCGTCCGGACTGCCCCGGACCCCGGCCGCCCCCGGCTCGCCGCTGGTGCTGGTCGCCGTCAGCGGCGGCGCCGACTCGATGGCGCTGGCCATCGCCGCCGCCTTCGAAGCCCCCAAGATCGGCCTGCGGGTCGGCGCCGTCACCGTGGACCACGGCCTGCAGCCCGGCTCCGCCGACCGGGCCGCCCAGGTGGCCGAACGGCTGCGCTCGCTCGGCCTGGACCCGGTCGAGGCGATCCCGGTGCGCGTCGGCCGGTCCGGCGGCCCGGAGGCCGCCGCCCGGGACGCCCGCTACGCGGCCCTGGACGCGGCCGCCGAACGGCTCGGCGCGGTCGCGGTGCTGCTCGGCCACACCCGGGACGACCAGGCCGAGACGGTGTTGCTGGGCCTGGCGCGCGGTTCGGGCTCCCGCTCGCTGGCCGGGATGCCGGCGCAGAAGGGCCGCTACCGCCGCCCGCTGCTGGAGCTGGACCGGGCGGCCACCCGGCAGGCCTGCTCGGCCCAGGCGATCCCGGTCTGGGACGACCCGCACAACTGTGATCCCGCCTACACCCGCTCCCGGGTCCGGCACGAGGTGCTGCCGGTGCTGGAGAAGCACCTGGGCGGCGGGGTGGTCGAGGCGCTGGCCCGCACCGCCCGGCTGTTCCGCGACGACGCGGACGCCCTCGACCAGTGGGCCTCCCTGGCCGAACGCGACCTCCGGACGGGTGAGGGCGCCCTGGACGCCGTGAAACTCGCCGAACTCCCGCCCGCGGTCCGCCGCCGGGTGCTGCGCCGGGCCGCGCTGCGGGCGGGCTGCCCGGCCGGGGACCTGTTCGCGCGGCACCTGGAGACGATCGACCTGCTGGTCACCGGATGGCGCGGCCAGGGACCGCTGCACCTACCCGGGGGCGTCGAGGCCACCCGCAGGTGTGGCACGCTGGTCTTTCGGCGGCAGGGCGACTGACGGGCGGGCATGTCCCGGGGTAGTCGGCCGCCGGCCACACAGACCCCGAACGTTTGAGGACGTATCCCCGGTGGACCAGAACGACATGGGCGCTGACCTCGCGAAGGTGCTCATCAGCAAGGACGAGATCGACGCCAAGCTCCTGGAGCTGGCCGAGCGCATCGACCGGGACTACGCAGGCAAGGACCTGCTGATCGTCGGCGTCCTCAAGGGGGCTGTGATGGTCATGGCCGACCTCGCCCGGGCCCTGCACTCGCAGGTCACCATGGACTGGATGGCGGTGTCCTCCTACGGCATGGGCACCAAGTCCTCCGGCGTGGTCCGCATCCTGAAGGACCTGGACACCGACATCGCCGGCCGGGACGTCCTGATCGTCGAGGACATCATCGACTCCGGTCTGACCCTGTCCTGGCTGCTGGGCAACCTGAGCTCGCGCGGCCCGGCCTCGCTGGAGGTCTGCGCCCTGCTGCGCAAGCCGGACGCGGCCAAGGTCGAGATCGACGTGAAGTACGTCGGTTTCGACATTCCGAACGAGTTCGTGGTCGGCTACGGCCTGGACTACGCGGAGAAGCTGCGTAACCTGCCCTTCATCGGGACGCTCGCCCCGCACGTCTACGGGGGCTGAGGACTCCGTTCGGGCTACGGATGGGAACAGGAGCCGGTTCCCGCCCGTTGGACCGGGGGGACCAAGAACGACGGCCGTGTCGCTGCGCTCCCGCCATGCGCGGGTGTGACTGCGGTACGGTCCATTAAAACCGCTCTTCACATGAGCACCGACCAGGATGCGCCGGCGGCACCCAGCCCGCGGCGCCGCTGAGTGGCAGGAGGGACGGGGCGGCAACGCCCCGCATGGATGGACGTCAAGCGATACTTCCGTGCGCCGATCATGTGGATCGTGCTGGCCGTCCTCGCCGTCATCGTCTTGATGCAGGTCGTTTCGGATTCGAACGGCTACAAGACGGTGGACACCGGTCAGGTCGTCGCGGCGATCGACGCGAAGCAGGTCAAGTCGGCGCAGATCACCACTGGTGACTCGAACACGATCAAGATCCAGCTGAAGGACGGCGCCACGCTGTCCAACGCCGGTACCGGCAAGACGCCGTCCGGCAGCAAGTTCCAGGCCTCGTACATCGGCGACCAGGGTGTTGCGATCGCCGACAAGCTCCAGGCCCAGATCAACGACAACGACCAGAGCACGCTCGCCGAGGGCTACACCATCAGCCCCGAGAAGCAGAGCACCTTCGTCAGCCTGCTGCTGTCGATGCTCCCGATCGTCATCAT
Organism: Kitasatospora sp. NPDC127121; assembly: GCF_042677305.1. NCBI lineage: Bacteria > Bacillati > Actinomycetota > Actinomycetes > Kitasatosporales > Streptomycetaceae > Kitasatospora > Kitasatospora sp. NPDC127121. Next base: position 54,461 of record NZ_JBHXTQ010000044.1, read on the forward strand.
CGTCCTGGTCTTCCTGTTCCTGATGAATCAGATGCAGGGCGGCGGCTCCCGGGTCATGCAGTTCGGCAAGTCCAAGGCCAAGCTGCTCACCAAGGACACCCCGAAGACGACCTTCGCGGACGTCGCGGGCGCCGACGAGGCGGTCGAGGAGCTCCACGAGATCAAGGAGTTCCTCCAGGAGCCGGCCAAGTTCCAGGCCGTCGGCGCCAAGATCCCCAAGGGTGTGCTGCTCTACGGCCCGCCCGGTACCGGCAAGACCCTGCTGGCGCGTGCCGTCGCGGGCGAGGCCGGGGTGCCGTTCTACTCGATCTCCGGCTCGGACTTCGTCGAGATGTTCGTGGGTGTCGGCGCCAGCCGCGTCCGCGACCTCTTCGAGCAGGCCAAGGCGAACGCCCCGGCGATCGTCTTCGTCGACGAGATCGACGCCGTCGGCCGGCACCGCGGTGCCGGTCTGGGCGGCGGTCACGACGAGCGCGAGCAGACCCTCAACCAGCTGCTGGTCGAGATGGACGGCTTCGACGTCAAGGGTGGCGTGATCCTGATCGCGGCCACCAACCGCCCCGACATCCTGGACCCGGCGCTGCTGCGCCCGGGCCGCTTCGACCGTCAGATCTCGGTCGAGCGCCCCGACCTCCAGGGCCGGCTGGACATCCTCAAGGTGCACCAGAAGGGCAAGCCGATCGCGCCCGACGTCGACCTCTCGGCCGTCGCGAAGCGCACCCCCGGCTTCACCGGCGCGGACCTGTCGAACGTCCTCAACGAGGCCGCTCTGCTGACGGCCCGTTCGGACAAGAAGCTGATCGACAACGGCATCCTGGACGAGGCGATCGACCGCGTCGTGGCCGGTCCGCAGAAGCGCACTCGGATCATGTCCGAGCGGGAGAAGAAGATCACCGCGTACCACGAGGGCGGCCACGCCCTGGTGGCGGCGGCGTGCCCCAACAGCGACCCGGTGCACAAGATCACGATCCTCTCGCGCGGCCGGGCCCTCGGCTACACCATGGTGCTGCCGGACGAGGACAAGTACTCCACCACCCGCAACGAGATGCTTGACCAGCTGGCCTACATGCTGGGCGGGCGCGCGGCGGAGGAGCTGGTCTTCCACGACCCGACCACCGGTGCGTCGAACGACATCGAGAAGGCCACCGCCACCGCCCGGGCCATGGTGACCCAGTACGGCATGACCGAGCGGCTCGGCGCCATCAAGTTCGGCTCGGACAACGCGGAGCCGTTCCTGGGCCGTGAGATGGGCCACCAGCGCGACTACTCGGAAGAGGTCGCCGGGCTGGTGGACGAAGAGGTCAAGAAGCTCATCGAGAACGCGCACAACGAGGCCTGGGAGATCCTGGTCGAGAACCGCGACGTGCTCGACAACCTGGTTCTGGAGCTCCTGGAGAAGGAGACCCTGAACAAGGAGCAGATCGCGGAGATCTTCGCCACGATCGTCCGGCGCCCGGCCCGGCCGGCCTGGACGGGCTCGTCCCGTCGCACGCCGTCCACCCGGCCTCCGGTGCAGTCCCCGAAGGAGCTGGCGCTCACCAACGGCGCCGCCGCGATCGACACCGCCCCGGTGGACATCGTGAAGCTCCCGCCGCTGCCGAGCGCGGAGCCGCCCGCCGAGGGCTGATCCCGCGCACCGTACGGAATGGATGCCGCGTCACCGGGGTTTGTACCCTGGAGACGCGGCATCCGTGCTGTTCAGCAAAGTCGTCCCAAGTAAGCGAGGCCCGCATGATCGACCCGGTGACGCTCGACGGTCCACCCACCGTCGGGACCTTCGACCAGAAGCGGGCCGAGAACGCCATCCGCGAGCTGTTGCTCGCCGTGGGTGAGGACCCGGACCGCGAGGGGCTGCTGGAGACCCCGGCCCGGGTCGCGCGCGCCTACAAGGAGATATTCGCGGGCCTCTGGCAGGAGCCCGAGGACGTCCTCACCACCACCTTCGACCTCGGGCACGACGAGATGGTGCTCGTGAAGGACATCGAGCTGACGTCCGTCTGCGAGCACCACCTGGTGCCGTTCCGCGGCGTGGCGCACGTCGGGTACATCCCGTCCGCCAGCGGCAAGATCACCGGCCTGTCCAAGCTGGCCCGGCTGGTCGACGTCTACGCCCGCCGCCCCCAGGTGCAGGAGCGGCTGACCAGCCAGGTGGCCGACGCGTTGATGCGGATCCTGGAGCCGCGCGGGGCGATCGTCGTGGTCGAGTGCGAGCACATGTGCATGTCGATGCGCGGCATCCGCAAGCCCGGCGCCAAGACCATCACCTCGTGCGTCCGCGGCCAGCTGCGCGACCCGGCGACCCGGGCCGAGGCGATGAGCCTCATCATCGGCCGATAGCGCAACGGCCGGCCGGTCCCCCGGACCGGCCGGCCGTCGCCTGCCCGCGCCACCTGCCCGCGCCACCCGCCCGCGTCAGCCGAGCCGCTCGCCGATCCACTCCAGCGAGGACGGCAGCTCACGGGTCCAGCTGTCGAAGTTGTGGCCGCCGTCGTCCAGGTAGAGCGAGTCGACCTTGAACTGCGGGTTGGCCGCGGCGACCTGCTGGGCGTGGCCGACGAACTGGAGGGTCTGCGCGAAGTCGCCCTCCTTGCGGGAGGAGACCACCAGCAGCGAGAGGGCGGGGGCCGGGAGGTTCGTCAGCCGCCAGTCGAGGTCGCTCTGCTGCGCCAGGGCGGCGTCGCCGGCGAACAGGTCGCCGCCGGTGAACTGGTCCTCCTTGACCTTGTACTCGCTGTGCAGGCCCACCCCGCTGCCGTAGACGTTCGGGAAGCGCATCGCCAGCCGCAGCGCGCAGCTGCCCCCGGTCGAGTAGCCGAAGACGGACCAGGAGGCGGCCGAGCGGCCGGTCCGGTAGGCGGTGCGGAGCGCCTCCGGCAGGTCCTTGGTGAACCAGGTCTCGGCGCGCGGGCCGCCGGGGACGTCCACGCACTCGGTGTCACGCGGTGGGGCGACCGTCGGGCGGGCCATGACCACGATGGTCGGCGGCATCTTGCCGGACTTCTGCAGCTCGCCCGCGGTGCGCAGGACGGGCAGCTCCTTGATCAGGTTGAGCGTGGTGCCGGGGAAGCCGGAGATGGCGACCAGGACGGGGAAGCGGACCAGGGCGAACTTCGGGTCGAAGTACTCGGGCGGCAGGTAGACGAACAGCTGGTCGGACAGCCCGGTCTCCTTGCCGGTGACCCGGACCGATTCGACCTTGCCGGTCTCCTCGGGCGGGCCCTTGGGCAGGTCGGTGACGGTCTCCAGACCGCCCTCGGTGGTCGGCTGGACCGGCGTGTCCGAGGCCGAGGTGCCGCCCTTGTGGTTCTCGTTGCTGGTCAGCGCGAGCTTGGTGCTGCCGGGGCTGAGCAGGTCGTCCCACGAGGTGTAGAACCCGAAGGAGTTGTTCACCGCCAGCGCCAGCACGGCCACGACCGCGACTTGAGTGACGGTCAGCAGGCCGATCCGGCCGAGGACGGGCAGCGGGCGCTGGCGCGCCAGCCGCGGCCAGAGCCACAGGGTGGTGACGAGAGCCGCGGCGCCGAGTGCGAGCAGCGAGTTCACCAGTGCGTCGCTGGTCAGTTCCATGCAGTCGGCCTTCCGATGGGACACTGTCGGTGCACGCCTCATCGTCTGGCGGCCCGTCAGCTCCGGCCACCGCGACTAGGCTGTCCGGATGCCCGGGCGAGCTGGGAGGGCGGGGGGAGCCGCAGGCAACCGGCGCCCTAGAATGCGGCGTCCACCGTACGTACGGCGTACCGGAGGACCCTGCCGCGCCACGCGGCGGCAGGCCTTCGGCTCCGTCCCCGGCTCCACCGCAGCGCGCCCACGGCACCGGTTTACCGACCGTTTCCGGATCCTTGGTATGCGCATTGCCTGATGAAGGAAAAGGCATTGAAGGTCCATCACACGTGCTCCCCCGGAGTGACCGGACGGCGTCCCGCAGCCTCTACGCTGAGCTTCCATGAGCGTTCCCGTGTCCGTTGAGCCGAGCCCCGAGCAGCCGCGTCGTCGACGCGGCCTGCAGACGCTTCGCACCCAGGCGGCGGCCGTTCCGAGGGCCTGGCTGCCCCGCGCGGTCGGGTACGCCTGTCTGCTGATCGGCCTGGTCGACATCGCCAGCGCGGTGTTCCCCAAGCTCCGGCACTCCAAGATGCACACCTTCACCGGGCAGCTGCCCGGCGGCACCACCTCGCTGGCCGCGGTCGGGACGATGATGGTCGGCCTGCTGCTGGTGCTGCTCGCGCACGCGCTGCGCCGGCGCAAGCGGCGGGCCTGGCGGGCGGTGTGCGTGCTGCTGCCGGTCGGCGCCGCGCTGCACATCGTGCGCTGGCACCAGGTCGGCCCGGCCGTGGTCTCGCTGGCGGTCTTCGTGGTGATGCTGGTGCACCAGCGCGAGTTCTACGCCAAGGCCGACCCGCGCACCCGCTGGCGGGCGCTGGTCAACCTGATCGTGATGGGCGCCGTCAGCGTGCTGCTCGGCCTGCTGATCGTGAGCACCCGGACCAAGTACGAGATCGGCTACCCGGCCCTGCCCGAGCGCCTCCAGCACGTCGTGTACGGGCTGTTCGGCTTCGAGGGGCCGATCCGGTACAACAACGTCCGGATGTCCGACCTGGTCGCCTACCTGCTCGGCGGGCTGGGCCTGCTGACCGCCTTCACCACCGCCTACCTGGCGCTGCGCCCGGGCAAGCCCAAGCCGGAGCTGACCCCGGAGGACGAGGAGAAGGTCCGCGAGCTGCTCACCCGGCACGGCGAGCGCGACTCGCTCGGCTACTTCGCGCTGCGCCGCGACAAGAGCGTGCTGTTCTCGCCCACCGGCAAGGCCGCGATCTCCTACCGGGTGGTCTCCGGCGTGATGCTCGCCTCCGGCGACCCGGTCGGCGACGTCGAGGCCTGGCCGGGCGCGATCAAGGTGTTCATGGCCGAGGCCCGCGAGCACGCCTGGGTGCCGGCCGTGATGGGCTGCAGCGAGGTCGGCGGCGAGGTCTGGACCCGCGAGGCGGACCTGGACGCGCTGGAGCTGGGCGACGAGGCGATCGTCGACACCGCCACCTTCTCGCTCGCCGGCCGGGCCATGCGCAACGTCCGCCAGATGGTCAAGCGGATCGAGCGCAACGGCTACTCCTGCCAGGTGCGCCGGGTCCGCGACCTCAGCGTGGAGGAGAAGCAGCGGATCGCCGACGCCGCCGCCCGCTGGCGCGGCACCGACACCGAGCGCGGCTTCTCGATGGCCCTCGGGCGCTTCGGCGACCCGCTGGACGACGACTGCGTGGTGGTCACCGCCCACAAGGCCCCGGAGGAGGGCGAGAGCGGCGACGACCTGAAGGCCGTGCTGCACTTCGTGCCCTGGGGGCCGGACGGCATCTCGCTGGAGCTGATGCGCCGCGACCGCGCGGCCGACCCGGGCCTGAACGAGCTGCTGATCGTCGCCGCCCTCCAGGCCGTGCCCGCGATGGGCGTGCGCCGGGTGTCGCTCAACTTCGCGATGTTCCGCTCGGCGCTGGCCCGCGGCGAGCGGATCGGCGCCGGCCCGGTGCTGCGGGCCTGGCGCGGACTGCTGGTGTTCCTCTCGCGCTGGTTCCAGATCGAATCGCTGTACAAGTTCAACGCCAAGTTCCAGCCCGAGTGGGAACCGCGCTTCCTGGTCTTCCCGAACACCCGGGACCTGCCGCGGATCGGCTTCGCCGCGATGCAGGCCGAGGCCTTCATCACCCTCGGCATGCCGCGCTTCGGCCGGCGGCGCCAGCGGGAGGGCCTGATGCCCACCCCGGGCGCCCGCGACGTCACCGAGGCCGCCTGAGGCACCGCCGCGACCAACGGGGCCCCCGCCGAGAATCCTCGGCGGGGGCCCCGTTCGATAATGGGCACATGAGCAACTCGCCGTCCTTCTCGCTGCCGGCCGGACTGCCGCGGCTCGACCGCTGCGCCGTGATGGGTGTGGTCAACGTCACGCCCGACTCCTTCTCGGACGGCGGCCTCTGGCACGACCCCGCCAAGGCGATCGCGCACGGGCTCGCCCTGCGCGCCCGCGGTGCGGACCTGGTGGACGTCGGGGGCGAGTCCACCCGGCCCGGCTCGCAGCGGGTGCCCGAGGAGGAGGAGCTGCGCCGGGTGCTGCCGGTGGTGCGCGAGCTCGTCGCCGCCGGGGTCGTGGTGTCGGTCGACACCATGCGGGCCTCCGTCGCCGAGCAGGCCGTGGCGGCCGGTGCCGCGCTCGTCAACGACGTCTCCGGCGGGCTCGCCGACCCGGCGATGGCACAGGTGGTCGCCGACACCGGCGCGCCCTTCGTGGTGATGCACTGGCGCGGCCAGTCCGCGGACATGGAGCGGCTGGCGGTCTACCGGGACGTGGTGGCGGACGTCGTCGCCGAGCTGGCCGTCCGGGTGGACGCGCTGCTGGCGGCCGGGGTCAAGGAGGACCAGCTGATCCTCGACCCGGGGCTCGGCTTCGCCAAGACCCCCGAGCACAACTGGGCGCTGCTCGGCCGGCTGGACGCGCTCACCGCGCTCGGCCGTCCCGTCCTCGTCGCCGCATCGCGCAAGCGGTTCCTGGGTACGCTGCTGGCCGACCCGCAATCCGGGGCGCTGCGCCCGGCCCGGGAGCGCGACGACGCGACCGCCGCGGTGTCGGTGCTGTCGGCCCAGGCCGGCGCCTGGGCGGTGCGGGTGCACGACGTGTCCGGCACGGCGGACGCCGTCCGGGTGGTCGCGGCCTGGCAGCACGCGGCCCGGCAAGGGGTGAGGGAGGGTCTGTGACAGGTGACGGCAGGCTGAGCGGCGGAACGGCCGGCCAGGCCCGCGAGGCGGACCTGGAGGCGGTGCTCGCGGCGAACCAGGCGCTCTACCAGGCACTGGAGGAGGGGGACCTGGAGGCGGTCGAGGACGCCTGGCTGGGGGCCGCGGACGCGGACGACAAGGGCGGCGTGGTGTGCGTGCACCCCGGCTGGCCGGTGCTGCGCGGGCGGGCGCAGGTGACCCGCTCGTACATGCTGATCATGATGAACACGGAGTACATCCAGTTCTTCCTGACCGATGTCGAGGCCGAGGTCCACGGAGATGTGGCCCTTGTCACGTGCACCGAGAACATCCTCTCCGGCGGCGAGGCGGAGGAGGAAGGGGAACTCGGTCCGCTGGTCGGCGGAAAGGTCGTATCCACGAATCTGTTCCGCCGTACCCCGGGCGGGTGGAAGCTCTGGTCGCACCACGGTTCACCCGTTCTGACCAGCGGCGACGACGAGGACGAGGACTGATTCGGGCGGCCTTCGGAAAACGCCGCCGGGAGGTCGCCCGGGAATTCCCGAGTGGTCACCGAACGTTCACGTCAATCGCCATTCCGGTGCGCGTGGCGACGGTTCGTGCCGGGTAGGACGGTCAGACGTTGTCAGCGCCCGCGGGTAGATTCGAAACGGAGTGGCGGGTGTGCTGCCCGCCTTCGCCCCGCCCGTCCATGCCATTCTCCGGGTGGGGCCCGTCCGACTGGGAGCAGTGATTCGTTTGCTGGACCGCGTCACCCTGCGGGGGCTGCGTGCCCGGGGCAACCACGGCGTCTTCGAGCGCGAGCGCATCGAGGGCCAGACCTTCGTGGTCGACCTCGTGCTGTACCTGGACACCCGCCCCGCCGCGTCCGGCGACGACCTCACCCGCACGGCGCACTACGGCCTCGTGGCCGAGGAGGTCACCGCGATCATCGCCGGGGAGCCGGTCGACCTGATCGAGACCCTGGCCCAGCGCATCGCCGACCAGTGCCTGAAGCACGAAGCGGTCGAGGAGGTCGAGGTGACCGTGCACAAGCCCGACGCCCCGATCACCGTGCCGTTCGACGACGTGACCGTGACCATTCACCGGGGCCGCGCATGACCGCCGCCGTGCGCCCCGTTCCAGTTGCAGAGGGATCTCGATGAGCACCAGCGACCCGACCGCCTCGCCGACCACGTTCGACCTGGAGAGCCGGGTGGACTCCGCCGACACCACACTGCACAGCCAGCACTGCGCGGTGATCGCACTCGGCAGCAACCTGGGCAACCGCCTGGACACCCTCCAGGGCGCCGTCGACGCGCTCGCCGACACCCCCGGGCTCAAGATCAAGGCCGTCTCCGCGGTCTACGAGACCGAGGCCGTCGGCGGCCCGGACGAACAGCCCAACTACTACAACGCGGTCGTCGTGCTGCGCACCTCGCTGCCGCCGCGCGACCTGCTGGAGCGCGGCAACGCGATCGAGGACGCCTTCGGGCGGGTCCGGACGGTGCACTGGGGTCCCCGGACCCTGGACGTCGACATCCTGGCCTACGAGGGCGTGCTCAGCGACGACCCGCAGCTGCTGCTGCCGCACCCGCGCTCGCACGAGCGGGCCTTCGTGCTCGCCCCCTGGCTGGACGCCCAGCCGGAGGCCGAGGTGCCCGGCCACGGGCAGGTCGGCGCACTGCTGGACGCGCTCGGCGGCCCGGGCGCGCAGGGCGTCCGGCGGCGGGACGACATCCGGCTGACGCTGCCGGAGTGACCGGCCGCGGCCCGGCGGCCCGGTGAGGGCGGCCGGGGAACTCGACCGGGGGGCCCGGCCGTACGAGTAGGTGTCCGCCGTTCGCGCGGGTGCCCGCCCGGTCGGGCCCGGTACGGTGGCCTGGCGCCGCCGCGCCGGGCCACCGGGCGACGGCCGGCTCTGGTAACCCCGGGAAGGACCTCCTCCGAGTGAAGCTGCTTCGCCTCCGCCTGCTGGTCGGCATCACCGCTGCTACCACGGCGCTGTCCTGGGCCGGTGCCAAGCTCTGGGCCTCCCTGGACACGCTGCCGGCCGTGCCGGTCGCGGCGCCGGTGGTGCTGGCGGCGGTGGCGGTGGTCCTGTTGGCGACCGCCCTCTCGCTGCGGTCCCGGCTGAAGGCGGTGCGCGAGCGGCAGCCCGGCGCGAAGGGCGTCGACCCGCTGCTGGCGGCCCGGGCGGTGGTGCTGGGGCAGGCCAGCGCGCTGGTCTCGGCGGTGGTCACCGGCGTCTACGCGGGCGCGGGGATCTTCCTGCTGGGCGAGCTGGACGTGTCGGCGCGCAAGGACCAGGCCGTCACGGCCGGGCTCGCGGTGCTGGCGGGGGCCGCGGTGATCGCGGCGGCGCTCTGGTTGCAGCACGTGTGCAAGCTGCCGGAGAACCACGACGATCCGAGCGGCCCGGCGCCCTCGCCCCGTTGAGTAGGTCCTTTTTCGTGATCTTGAGTGAAACGCCGGGCACGTGCGGTAAAACTTGCGCACTGTCAAGGGCGGAAGAGGACCCTGGGCTGACACGGCCCCAATTCGCACGCTAGTTTCTTGGCATGTCTCGCGGACGCCACCGTCATTCCTCCGTCCTCGGCCGGATCTTCCCCCCCACCGCCGCCGGCGTGCTGCTCGTCGCTGCGCTGGCCGCCCTGCTCTTCAGTCAGGACGCCGTCCTGGTGCGTTCGGTGGGTGTCGCGGCGGTCGTCGCGACGCTCGGCTTCGCGCTGCTGCTGCGGCAGCGGGACAAGGCGGCCCGGGCGGCCGCCGAGATGGCCGCGGCGCAGCGGCTGCGGGCCGAGGAGCGGTTCGAGGAGCAGCTGGCGGAGGCCGAGTACGCGGCTGAGGTCGCCGAGGAGCGGGCCACCCGGTTCGGGCGGCGGCTGACGGCGGAGAAGTCGCGGCTGGCGAAGGCCGAGACCGAGATCGCCCGGCTGCTGCGGGAGCGGGCCGTGACGGTGGCCGAGCAGGCGCTCAAGGAGGCCGAGGCGGCCCAGCGGGCGCTCGCCGCGAGCCGCCCCAAGTACCCGGCCAGCCCGGCCGCGTTCGTCCGTGCCGCGTCCGTGCTGCGGGTGTTGGAGCGGCGGGCGGCGGAGCAGGAGGCGCGGCGGGAGCGGACGGCGGGCTCGGCGGTCGCGCTGCGGGCGCGTACGGCGCCGGCCGCTGCGGCCCAGGCGCCCGTGCCCGTGGCTGCCGTGGTGGCGCCCTCGGTGCCGGCGCCGGTGGCCCCTGCGGTGCCGACTCCGGAGCAGGCTCCGGTGGCACAGGCACAGGCACAGGCACAGGCACAGGCACAGGACCAGACCCAGGCGTCGGTGCGGCCCGCGCCGGTGCGCCCGGCGCTGACCGCCACGGTCGGGCAGCTCGGCGGGACGCCGTCCGCTCCGGTCGCGGCGCCCGCGCCGGTGGAGCGGCAGCGGCCGCGGTCGGCGCAGTCCGGGGCGGTGCGCGGGCCGGGCTTCAGCTTCTTCGGCCGTGGTGCGGGCGCGGCCGTGCGGGCGGCGGCCCCGGCGCCGGCGGTGGGCAGCGTCGCCGAACTGGGCGAGCGCACGGACCTGGCCGACGTGGTGGGCGACGAGGCGGTGGCCGCGCAGGCGAAGGCCGAGGCGCAGGAGGCCCAGGAGGCTCGCGAGGTGCAGGAGGCCGTGGCCGGCTCGCAGGCGTCGCAGCCGGCGGCCGAGCCTGTGCCGGGCGCGCCCGCGGTGGTGGACCTGACCCCGGAGGACGAGACCGAGCTGATCCAGCTGCCGGAGCTGCGCGCCTCGCGTTAGGTCCGGATACGCGAAAGCGGCGCGGGACATCGGTGTGACCGATGT